>NZ_AUCT01000013.1 GCF_000429905.1 Desulfatibacillum aliphaticivorans DSM 15576
GATCGGACGAGGGCGGTTTGCTGGAATTACCGGAGTTCTTGTTGAGCTGGGCTTCCAATTTTTCAATGCGTTTGTTTTGCTGTTGAATGATTTGGCCCTGTTCCTGAACAAGCTGGGTGAGTTGGTCCACGGATTGTTGAAGCTGTTGGACGGTGCGTTCCAGATAGAGCACATACTCACGCATAGGTTGGGGAGTGAGTTGCCAGTCCAGGTCGGATATGGGGCGCTTGGGTTTCATGAAACAACCCTAGCACATAACACAGAGGACGTCTAGTAGGAATAATTCCTAAGTAGGACTTTTTTTAGCCCCCTGAACGCTTACTTTTTATTTATGGATCATATTTTTGAAAATACGATCCACAAGTCCCTTTGTGAATAACACAATAGCAACTAAATATAGGCATGGTGCGCCGATAATAACGCTGTGAAAATAATTATACAGCATTGCCTATTGGGCGCAGCGGAACGGATTTACCGTCCTAAAGAACCAAAAGGACCAGCAGGCCGAGAAGGGTGACCGAAAGAAGAATGCCCCCCACCAGGGAGCCGAATTTCCAGCCGCCGGAGTAAACGGCGATGCCGCTCTTGACCACGCTGTTGGAGACCACGGCAATGGTTATGCCGACGGCCCCCACATGCCGGTCGAGGGTGAGGCTTTTCGTCTGCTCCACGATGGAAAGGGTGATGGGGTCCACGTCCGCCAGGCCGCTCACCAGGGAGGCCAGGTACAGGCCCTGGTCGCCCAGGGCGTTCTGGGCGATCTTAGCCGCAAAGAGGATTCCCACGAAAACCAGGGCGAACTTGAGGGCAGGCCCAATGGAAAAGGGGTTGGAAAGGGTCAGTTCATCGGCTTCAGTGCGTTTGCCGGCCGTCCCCTGGTTATGGGCGCCGCGCCACAGGAAGATGGAGGCGATGAAGGCCCCTGCCATCATGGCGCCGATGGACCAGACCAGTTCCCGGGTCAGGGCGCGATCCAGGATGAAAACCACCATTAGAACCCGTGCGAACATGGTGGCATTTGCAATGACCGTGGCCATGGCGCAGGCTTTCCTTAAAGCCGGGGCGCTCTTGGCCTGGGCCGCCATGGAGGCCGTCACCGCCGTGGAAGAGGTGAGCCCTCCGAACAGCCCGGTTATTCCCAAGCCCCGCTGGGCTCCGAGAAACTTGGTGCAGAAATACCCCACAAAGCTGATGCCCGAGATCAGGATCACCAAAAATGTCACCTTGTAGGGATTGAAAACATCATAAGGCCCGATGGTGCGGTTGGGAATGAGGGGAAGAAGGATGAGGATGATGACCAGGAACTTAAGCGTGTCAGTGAACTCGATGCGCTTGAGCTTCCCCAGCAGCTTGGGCATATTGCCTTTCATGGCCAGGAGTATGGTGATGATCAGGGCCAGCACCACGGCCGAGTGGGCTTGGTGATAGCATAATGCGCCAAGGGCCGCACAGACCACTCCGGCGATTTCCGTGGTGATGCCCGGATCCGGGTCCCGGTCGAGGACGTATTTCAAGGCCAGAAAAAGGATCAGACCGGCCAGGATGACCGGCGCGGCAAAGGAGTATTCATTGCCCAGAAGGGCTGCGGCGAACCCGCCCAGAGAGAGAATGGAAAAGGTGCGCACGCCCAGGAGGGTGTTGGGCGGGCCTTCTTCCTCCTCCCCTGGCTTGTCGCAGCTCTTGGACGAGGGAGCCAGGCTCCGTTCCAGCCCAATTAAGATGCCTATTCCCAGCGCGTACAGGATTTTTTCAAAAGTCGCCCAGTCCAGATCCATAAATCAACCTTCCCTCTTTTTTATCCCAGATTAAGAGATCTTCCCCTTGAAAAATGTTAAGCTGGTTAGGATTTCATCAGCTATCATATTCCAACAGGCAAAACAACATAATGAAAACCCGTTTTTGGGCGGCACGCTTCTTTCGTTGAAGCTCAGAAACTCGTCTATATTCCTCATTTAACTGTTGCAAATTTTGCAACAGGCGCCTCCCGAAATATCCGTAATTCATTATAAATTGGATTGATACTTGTCTTTGACCTCTTTCAGCTTAAAGGGAATGCCCAGCTTTTTCATCTTAGTGCGAAGCGTGCTTGGATTGACGTCCAGGATTTTTGCGGCGCCGTTGGGCCCGTTGATCCTGCCTTTGGTCAGGGCCAAAACGTTTTCTATGTGGTCCGCCACCACGGTTTCTAAAGGAAGAGGTGTTTTGGATTTTTCCTTGTACGCCCCGAATTTCGCCCCTCCCTCGGTTTTGGCGATGTTCAGGTTTTTGAACGACAAGGCGCCGCCGTCCCACAAAATAAGGGCCCTTTCTATGATGTTCTCCAACTCGCGCACGTTGCCGGGCCAGTGGTAGTTCATGAGGTGGTAAATGGCTTTGTTGTCCAGCTTGGGGGCGGGATATATTTTCAGGTCCCGGGATTTTTTCCGGATAAAATGGTCGGTGAGGGCGGGGATGTCATTTGTCCTGGTGCGCAACGGAGGGACGACAATGGGAAACACGTTGATCCTGTAATACAAATCCTCCCGGAACGTCCCTTCGGAAACCATCCTGGCCAGGTTCCGGTGAGTGGCCGCAATAATCCGTGCGTTCACCTTAATGGACTTGGACCCGCCCACCCGCTCGATTTCCTGGCTCTGGAGCACGCGCAAAAGCTTGACCTGGATGTCCGGCTTCAACTCCCCTATTTCGTCCAAAAAAATCGTCCCGTGATGGGCGCGTTCAAAGCGCCCTTTTCGCCTTTCGGAGGCGCCGGTGAAGGCTCCGGCTTCATGGCCGAAAAGCTCGCTTTCCACCAGGGTTTCCGGTATGGCGCCGCAATTGACGATAATCAGCGGCCCGTCCTTCCGGGGGGACATGGAATGGATGGCGTTGGCGATCAACTCTTTGCCCACCCCTGTCTCTCCGTTTATCAATACAGGGGTGTTTTGCGGAGCGATGAGGTTGATCATTTTCACCACGTCCCGAAGGCCCTGGTTGCGCCCGATTATCTCGTTGGGGGTGATCCGCTTTTTCTGAAGTTCAAGCCGATCATCCAGAATGCTTTTTAATTTGACGACCTCCTGCATGAGGAGCAGATTGCCCACAGCCATGGAGAAAGGAATCTTCAGCAGGGAAAAAAGCTCCAGCTCCCCTTGCGTATAGCGGTCCCTGCCATGGGCCGCGACGGTGACGGAGCCAAAGCGCTTCCCCTCCCTTTTAAGAAACATGGAAATACTGGAGTAATTCCGCCCGGTGAACGCCAGCAGCGTTTCACTGATCGGGTCCTCTTCCGGCCGATTGATAATCCGGATGTCCGGGAGGGTTTGGCTCCTTAAAAAATCCCGCGTCTTCGGGGGCATCAGGAGTATGGCCTCCTTCATTTCCTCGGGGAAGCCGCCCGATATTGGGTTTTCTTCGTCCCGGGGCTGCCAGACAATCGTCCGAATGGATTTTAAGGACGGCTCCAATAGCTGGATCGCCAAACCATCCGCGGGCATGTATTTCGCCAACACAAGCAGGCAATGATGGATGACGGCCTCAAGCTCCCCGTCCTCGCCCAGGGCCTGGGTCGTCTCCCGATAAAAGGCGTCCGCTTTGACCATGCACCCTCTCCTTTGTTATTGATTGCCCTTATATATATCAAAAATGCGGAATAAAGCAAATATATCTTTCTTTTGATTGATTATTCTTCATAAATAATAGGAGTTTATCGAGAAAATATTAATAGAACTGAGATAGATTGACATATTTATGCAATAACGCGCTTTTATTTACTTTATACCGCATAAATTTTCATCCCAAAAACTTATGGCGCTATAAGCAACTTTTAATATTAGCAATAATAATATAGCCGCTTGCTGGCATAATCTCTGCAGAACAGTCAAAAAGGCCCTCTTAACCTATCTTTTAATCAACCTCAACAGGAGCGGTTATGGATTACAACCTGACGAAGCAGCAGATTGCCTTAAAAAAGGAGTTTGAACATTTTTTTCAGGAGGAAATGAAAAAAGCGCCGCCGGAGTACTGGCAAAGCGGGCAGTTTGAAACGGTCTACATCTCGGATGCCGGGTGGGAATTTTATAAATACATGAAGGGCAGATACGCCGAAAAAGGCTGGGCCGCCCTGGCCTGGCCCATAGAATACGGCGGCGCCGGCCTCACCTTGATGGAGCAGTTGCTGTTTGACGAAGCCCAGTCATTATACGGGGCGCCCCGCGACATCTACGGCATCCGAATGTTCGGGCAAGCCGTCCTGGTGTTCGCCACGGAGGAGCAAAGGAAAAGGATTCTGCCCCCCATTGTCAGCGGGGAAATTCAGTACTGCCAGGGCTGGAGCGAGCCTAATGCGGGCTCCGACCTTGCGGCCTTGACCACAACCGCTGTTCGGGACGGGAATGAATATGTGGTCAACGGCCAGAAAACATGGACCAGCGGGGCGCATCGCTCGGACAAAATTTTTCTGCTTGCCAGGACGGACCCGAATTCCTCGCGGGGGGAAGGGCTTTCGGTGTTCAACGTGGATTTGAAGCTGCCCGGGATAGAAATCAGGCCGGTCCATTTTATGAACGGGGATCATGTTTTCAATGAAGTCTATTTTACGGACGTCAGGGTTCCCGCATCCGAACTCATTGGGGGGGAGGAAAACGACGGCTGGCGTCAGACCCGGGCCACCATGAATTTCGAGCGGTCCCTGATAGCATTTTTCGCTGGGACCAGGCGGCGTCTGGACGAATTTATCGAATATGTAAAGACAACCAAGCGCGACGGCCGCTATCTGGCGGAAAACCCCATCATCCGGCATAAGATCGCACAACTCCATGTGGACATCGAAGTGGGGCGCTCTCTTGCTTATTCCACGGCGTTCGCCGAGTTAAGCGGGAACATGCTTTTTTCCGCGGCCGCGGCGTCGGAATCCCGCGTTTTCGGCGGCGAGTTGTACCAACGGGTTGCCAACGTGACTACTGAAATCATGGGCCTTTACGGGCAGGTGGAGTCTTCCAGGTGGGCCCCCCTCCATGGCATTGCCAGCGACGGCTATCAATTTAACATCGGATTCAACATAGGCGGCGGAACCTCGGAAATACAGCGCAACATCATTGCCTGGATCGGCCTGGGAATGCCCAGACTCAAAACCGTCAAAACCAAATAAGGGGGGTGCTCATGGATCTTTCTTTCAGTTCGACTCAGAAGCTGCTGCGGGATTCCGCGGCCAAATTTTTATCCGCGGAATGTCCTTACGCCCGGGTCAAGGAAATAGAAGATTCCGAGCAGGGATACGATCCTGTAATCTGGGCCCAAATGGCCGACCTGGGCTGGCTGGGATGCGCTTTGCCCGAGGAGTACGGCGGCACGGCCAGTTCGTTTGTGGACCTCATCATCATTCAGGAAGAGATCGGCAGGCGCCTGGCGCCCAGCCCCTTTTTCTCCACCGTGGTCCAGTGCAGCGAACTCATCCGGGCAGGAGGAAGCGAGGAGCAAAAATCCGAACTGCTCAACGCCATCGCCGAGGGCAGGTTGATTATGTCCCTGGCCCAATACGAGCCGGAGGCCAGCTACCTGGAATCGGGCATAAAAATGCAGGCCACTCCCCAGGGAGATCAATATATTCTCAGCGGCGTCAAAATGTTCGCCATGGACGCCAATATTTGCGGCAAGCTGATCACGGCGGCACGAGTTCCGGATATGGGCGTCACCCTTTTCCTGGTGGACGCGGATCATCCGGATATTTCCATCTCCAAAATTCCTACCATTGGAAAAGACAACGCCTGTGAGGTCATCCTGAATAACGCGGCGGTTCCCAAGTCTGACGTCATCGGGGAGGTCGGCGACGGGTGGGAGCTTCTTGAAAAAATGAACGCCAAAGCCGCCGTTGCAAAGGCCGCCGAGATGGTGGGCGGCAGCAAGGCCTGCGTGACTATGGCCGGCGAATACGCCAAAATGCGGGAGCAGTACGGCGTCCCCATCGGGGGCAATCAGGCCATCCAGCATTATCTGGCCAACATGCTCGTGGCCTACGACACCAGCTACAGCTATTTGTATCAGGTGGCCTGCATGGTTGATGAGGGCAGGGACTTCGCCTTGGAGGCCTCTACGCTCAAGGCTTGCTGCAACCAGAATTACAAGTTCATCAGCGAACGCGCCGTCCAAATACACGGGGCCATCGGAACAACCAGAGAATGCGACATCAGCCTGTTTTACCGAAAGGCCAAAGCGTGCGAATACGCCTGCGGCGACACCTTTCTGCATTTGGATAACATAGCTGACAGCCTGCTCTAAGTAGCCCCGGCTTGCTGCGGGGGACGTCATTTCAAAACAGGAACACGGATATTTTCAGCAATTATCCGGAAAGAGGGAGCTATGAAAAAAGACACTGTCCAACTCGACCGCCATGCCGGCGGATTGGTAAGATGGGCGACTCAAGGCCATATTGAAGTCAAGGAATTTTACACGCCGGAGGATGTCGCAGATCACTCCTATGAGGAAACCCTTGGAGACCCGGGCCAATATCCTTACACGCGGGGACTGTACCAAAGCATGTACCGGGACCGGCTTTGGCTTAAATCGTTCATCGTGGGCTATGCGACGGTGGAGGAGACCAACGAAGCCTTCAAAAAATACATTGCCGCCGGGATGAACGACTTAAGAATCGGCGGCGATTTGAACGCCCAGGTGGGGCTGGACCCGGATCATCCTTCCGCGTTCAACTCCATTTCGTGCGCCGGCCCCACCGTGCCCGGGCTGTACCGGTTCGAAAAAATTCTTGAGGGCATTGATCTGGAGCAGGGGGTGTACGAACTGGGCGACGCCAGCCCTTCCAGTTGCCTGTTTCGTTACTCCATGCTGCTGGCTTTGATGGAAAACCAGGAAAAGGACATCAGCAGAATTCGGGGGAACGCCGTCAACGACCCCATCCGGTCCAAGCTGGTATTCGGCATCCGCGATTTCACCACGGAAATCAATAAACGCATCTGCCTGGATTTTATCGAATTCTCGAAGAAGCATACGCCCAAATGGCACCCATTCTCACCCAACGGGGTGGACCTGAACCAGTCCGGCATGGACGCCGTGGCGGAAGTGGGCGGCGTTCTGGCTTTGGGCGAGGCCGTCTGCCGGGAGCTGCAAAACTCACGGGGCATATCCGTAGACGAATTCGGACCCATGGTGTTTTCCATGGACGCGGATTCGGATTTTTTTGAAACCATTGCAAAATTCCGGGTCGCCCGAAGGATGTGGGCCAGGATCGCGAAGGAGAAGCTGGGCGCGAAGACGGAAAGGGCCATGAAGTTGAAGATAGGCATCAGGACTTCGGGGCTTTCCCTCCAGGAGCAGAACCCCCTGAACAACGCCGCCCGGATCACCTTGCAAATTCTAAGCTGCGTTTTTGGGGGCGTTAACTCCCTGGACTCGTCGTGCATGGACGAAGCCCTGGGGCTGCCATCCTTCGAAGCCAGGATGTTCAGCTTGAACGCCCAGCACATCGTAACCCATGAAGCGAATATTCCCATGGTTGCGGACCCGCTTGGCGGATCCTACTACCTGGAGTGGCTGACAAACAAAATCGAATCGGACGTCACTGCCTATATGGCGGAAATGGAGGCCAACGGCGGAATATTCGAATGCATGGAAAACGATTGGCTAAAAGGCAAGATGCTGGAAAACCGCAGGAAAGTCCAGAAGGAGAGGCAGGACGGCAAACGGCTGATCATCGGTGTGGACGCGTTCAAATACCCGGAGGGGCCCATCAATCAGGCGATCATCGATTCCGCTTACCATGCGCCGCCCCTGGACGTGCGCATGAAAGTCCTGGCCGAGTTGAAGGAGTTCCGGGAAAGCAGGGATCCGGAAAAACTGAAACAAGGGTTAAAGGCCGTTTATCTGGCGTCCAAGCATGGCGAGAACGTCGTCAGGCCAATCATAGACGCCATCAAGGCCGGAATGACGCTTGGCGAGATGGTGGGCGTGATAAGGCTTGGTTACAGCCTGCCGTACGACAACCTCAATCAAATCGACACGCCTGAATACGTCAAAGTAATGCTCAAGGAGGCCAATTGATATGGAAAACAGAAAAATCCGCATACTCATCTCAAAGATCGGGTCGGATATCCATGAATTGGGCGCGTTCATGCTCCTGAACGCGTTCCGGGACGCCGGCATGGAGGCTATCTACACAGGCCGTTACCAGTCCCCGGCCGGGGTCGCCAAGGCGGCGGTGGCCGAGGACGTGGACGTCATTGCCTTGAGCGATCACACAGGCAGCATGCCGATTATCGCGGACTTTGTCATTCAGGAACTCAGAAAACTCGATGCGGACGATATCCACATTATCGCCGGCGGGCTTATTTCCACGGACGACGTTAAAAAGCTGGAGGAAATGAACGTCACCGGCAATTACACCGCCGGAACGCCGCTGGATGAAATTATCGAACACGTGAGAAAAGTGGTTCGCGCCTGAAAGAGAAGCTGAAAATGCCAAGAAGACTGCCGGTTGAGAAGGTCATTGAACTGATCGAAAAAAGGGACGTGAGGGGCCTGTCCAAAGGCGTTTCCATGATCGAAGACGGGGGGGAAGATCGGAACACGCTACTAAAACACGCCAAGAGCCGAATATCCTCGCCCGCCTTGTCCATAGGCTTTACAGGCCCGGGCGGAGTTGGAAAAAGTACGCTGATTAACAGCGTGATCAAAAAGCTGCGAGAATTCGACAAACACGTGGGCGTGATCGCCGTGGACCCCACCTCCCCCTATACGGGAGGCGCGGTGCTGGGCGACAGAATCAGGATGTTCGAACATAGCAACGACGACAAGGTGTTCATCAGAAGCCTGAGCACCCAGGACGCCATGGGCGGCATCTGCGAAGCCGCAAAACACGCCCTTAATCTGTACAAGGCCTTTGATTTTGACGTTATCCTGCTTGAAACCATCGGCGTTGGCCAGGACGAGGTGGACGTCTCCATATACGCCGACATCACCCTGGTGGTCTTCGCTCCCGGATTCGGCGACATCATGCAGGCCTGTAAAGCGGGAATTATGGAGATCGCGGACATTTTCGTGGTCAACAAGGCGGACAGGCCCGGAGCTGACGCGCTGCAGGAATATCTTCACAACATTCTTCAGTTCTCCAATGGAAATCACCGGCCGGAAATTGTCAAAACAGTCGCTGAAAGCGGCGAAGGAATCGACCAGTTGATTGCCGCCCTATCCCGTTTGGCGAAATTCCCCAGACAAAGCCCGGAGGAGAAGCAAAGACGGCGGGTCTCGGACGAAATTCGATCCTTTGCCCTGGCTGAAGTAAACCGGTTTATCAACAGCCGCCTGAACGAAATGGCCGAACCGGTGATAAATGGAGACCTTAGCTCCCAGGAAGCATCTGAAATTCTTTTAAAACAGCTTTTTAAAGCCCAATGACATTGCGTCAGCGTGAAGTTCGACTGCCGCCATTGGCGCCAGATAACTCCAGGGGGCTGGCCATTCTTGAGGTCAGCCCTTTTTTTCCCAGATCTTTCGCGCTATTTCAAGGGCGTAAAACCGGTCTTTTGCATAGTTTTCCCATCTTTTTTGACTAAGCTGTTGCAATGTCAAAACGGCCATGCTAAAGGACGGCTCCTGAAAGGCAAACAAGCCGAAATTTTATCACCCCGCTCCTCACAAAGGACGGAAAGGAGGTTGCCCATGTTTTATCCCATTCTATCCCGCTGGATAATCAACCTCCGTCCGGTTCCCTAACCAAAGACACCGGCCGGAGGGCCCGGCTCATTTGATCCCTGCCAATGCGACAGGCGTCATGCTGAGTCTAACAGGCGATTTGCGCCCGGTTTTCACCGTGCGCCGCCCTAGCCCAAAGGAGGTGCATCATGTCCAAACAACATCCACTCAACGCGCAGGCAAGGTTTTGAACCCACGAACAAGCGCCGCAAGGGATACCCATCCGAGACAAGGGTAAAACGCGGTCTGCGCATCGTTCACGGGGACAAGGAGCTTGAAGAAAAACTCGGCAGGAACGACCCCTGCCCCTGCGGATCCACCAGACGATTCAAGAACTGCTGCATGAAAACCAAGCGGTACGACGGATCGCTGAGGGACCACTACTTTTAGGGAAAAGGGTTGAAAACAGCCGCGCCCAACCCCTTTTTGCAAAAGTGCAAAAAGGGAACGCAACGGCTGTGCGGAAAAGGCCGGCCTGGGCGGATTTTCGCCTAAACGCCTGAATGGCGGCCTTTTCCCTGTTTTCTCCCATCCCTGCGAGGAGAAAAAAGTCCATGAAAGAGGAAACAGTTAACGAAATCATTGACTGCCTTCCCAAGGGAAGAACGCCTTTCTACTACTTCAGGGACCGGTACGCATTGATGATGCTCTCTTACTTTGTAGGGGACGGCAAGCGGGTTCAGGAAATCAAAAAAAGTCCATTGGGAAGGCTTATGAACAAACCCATTGTTAAGAACGCAGCCAAAAACGCAGGCTCCGGCCTGCTGACCAAAGGCGCCCTGGATTCCGTCTGGCCCATGACGCCGGAATGCTACCTGCTGACCCTTGGCAAATGGGGCAAAAACGACAGGTGGAACACATGGTGCGACCAGACTTCCAGGCGGGGAACGAACCTGGTTCTGCAATTGAACTTTTCGGGCAGGCACAACCAGCCGTTTAAACGGATTTTCGATGCAAAATATGGAAGCCCCTTTGAATGCTGTGGGCACCCAAATGCGGGCAAAGGCCGCAATACGCTTGCCTGGGCCAGAATCGACCTGGACCTTGACACTGATGAGGCCCTTATCGAAGAAGTTCAAAGCGATTGGGTTAAGATGGCCTTGAACGGAAAGGAAAACGCGGATAGGATTACAAAAGATCCCAGCGATAAACCGAATATCCACAGGTACTTCGAACACGTTGGATGCAGCCCTGAGGAGCTTAGGACCTATGTCGACGGCATTTTAAAGCCCCACATGAAAATATGGGACGAGGCCATGCTTTCCGCGGCCGTCTGGTTCTTAAAGGAGGAAATCGGCATCAGAAAGATTTTTTTCCATACATTCGATTCAGGGTGCAACCTCAAAGGGTTCATTTTTGGCAAGCCGCCCAGGTCGTTGTACACCAAATTGCCTGAAAAATTTTGTTTCACAAAGACAAGGGACTATCCCCAATTCCTGGAACGAAAAAGCAACCGGAGAGTCAAGGGCATCCTGAAAAGCAAGGACCTCCGGTTTTTCCATCTGGATTTTTAGGCCAATAAATAAAAGGCCCTCCCGCCTGTATGGGGGAGGGCTTCAGCAAAGAAAATCTTGCAGCATCGGCGTCAATGCGCCTGCCTTGTGGTGATGGGCATGCGCTTGGCCGCCTGCCAGACCAGTTTGGCGAAACCGCCGCCCTGGATAATGGCCCCAACTTGGGCCACCCACACGCTTCCTGGGCCGATGACGTTGGAGGGCCGGACGATTACGGCGCCGCCGGCAAACCGGGATTCATAACCTTTGACCAGGGCTTCGGCCTCCATTTTGGCGTCCCCGTAAAACACGCCGGTCTTTTGGCAGGGATCGGATTCCTTGCGCCCTTTAAGATGCTTGCCTATTTCACGGATAGGCTGGAGCGCGAAGTTGTAAAACTCCTGGGAGACCGCCAACTCGTGGCTGGCGGCCGCTTCCATGGGCGTGCCGAAGTAGTCTTGAAACTTGGGCACATGCCAGGTGAACATGAGGTTGTAAAAATGGGAGTCCTCCAGGCCGAAATCCAGGTAGGCCGCGGCCAAAGCCTTGAGCCGGTCCATGGGAGCCGCAACCCCTTCCAGGGCCGTGCGGCATTTTTCGTGCAGCCGCTCAAAGCCTTTGGTCAGGACCGCAAGGTACAGTTCGTCCTTATTTTCGTAGTAAACGTAAAGCGTGCCGCTGGACACCCCCATGCTGCGCGCCACGCCCCGCATGGTCAGCCCGTCGAATCCTTTTTGCCCCAGCAGTTCCAGGGCGTGGTCCAGGATGCGGTTTTTCATGGCCTGGATTTCTTCGGGGGGTCATGGGTTTTTTGGGCATTGGGAGTCTCCTTGATTGTTGACTGCCGTTTATTGAACGCCGTCCAATTTATTTTTCAAGAAAAATTGGCGACTATACAATCAAAGCGGCCGGCGGCGCTCCTTGCTCATTTATCGAATGGCTTACTTTTACCGGGGTTTGATAAACTGGTAGATCATGTTTGTGAGGGCGTTGATGAGGCGTTCCTCCTCCATGCGATGGCCTATGAACTTGGCGGTGTGGGCCGCGTTTTCCACGGAATTATGGATTATCAGAGCGGAAGCGCGGGCGTCCTTAATGTGCAGCAGATCCTTGAAAGTAATAATAAGGGACTCCAACTGGGCCACCTGCCTTTCCCGGTCCCTTTCATACACCTCGTTGATGTCCGGATCGGAATAGCGCAGGGCGTGGGTCTGGCGGTGGAATTCCGGGGATATATCGTAAGCCCTGAACACATGCCGAACCAGGCTTCGCACTTCCTCCTCCCCCCATTTCTCAGGCGGGGATGAGTTCACCTCTCCCCAAATGGCGGTGTAGTGCCTGTCCAGATAGTCCTCCAGCATCTCCAAAAGCAGGGTCTTCTTATTCTTGAAATAGGCGTAAAAGCTGCCGATGGAAACCCCGGCCTTCTTCACGATCTCCTTGGAATTGGTCCCGTGGATGCCTTTTTCCGCAAACAAGGCGAAAGCCGCGTTCATGATGGCGGCCCGCGTTTTGATGCTTCTATCCTGTTGAGGCTGTCTTACCTTGCCCATGCCGTTCCTTTCTTTGCATGGCCGCAATGTAGCCAACTCGCACCGGGGTGTCAATCCCATAAATCCATCCCCCTATAAACATTATCGGGTTAACCAGCTATAATTCATGTAAATAATATTTATTGACAATATGAACTAAAGTTCGTATTCTTGCATAAATGAACTTTAGTTCGTGTTTTTGGCGCATGTGCGCCTCCACCCATAAGCGGACGCCCTGATAACCCGAAGCCTTAAACCTATCCGCCAGGGCGGCCTTAGTTACGGAGATAAGTATGAGATTTTCCCTTCTTTTGTACGCCCTGTATGCAGCGTTGCGGGTGGCCTCAAAGACTCACAAGGGGTTCAGGCATTTCATCCGCAAGGCCAGAGTGAAAATTCTGATCAAGACCGCCGCCGGGGAGCCTGCGCGGCTTTTTATTTTTGACCAAGGGCGCATCAGTTCCCTGCCCGGCGATCACGCGGATTACGACGCGGCGCTGGTCTGGAAGGATGCAGCCGCTGGCTTTTCCGTGATGACCAGCAGGAAAAAAGACGCCGTGTTCAACGCCGCGGCGCGGGGAGACCTGAAGGTGTTGGGAATGAGCGTATACGCCATGTGGTTTCAGGAAGCCATCGATCAACTCATGTAAAATCGGAACAAAATTTCATAGGAGGATTCCATGTCACAAATAACCGGCGGACATCTGGTCGCTAAGTATTTAAAGGAAATTGAGGGCGTCGAGGCGGTTTTCACCCTTTCAGGCGCGCATATCGAGAACATTCTGGACGGGTTGAACGAGTTCGGCATTCGCAGCGTGGACGTCCGGCACGAGCAAGCGGCGTCCATGATGGCCCACGCCTGGAGCCTGTACACCGGAAAGCCTGGCGTTTGCCTGGTGACGGCTGGGCCCGGCTTTACCAACGCCCTGACCGGCATTGCCAACGCGTTTTTGGACAACGCCCCCTTGGTCGTCCTGTGCGGCCGGCACCCTTTGAGGGACGACCTCAAGGGCGCTTTGCAGGAGATGAACCAGATCGACATGGTCAAGTCCGTTGTTAAATGGAGCGCCACGTGCCACGACATCAAACGCATTCCGGAGTACCTTTCCATTGCATTCCGCCAAGCCGTGGAGGGAAGGCCCGGCCCCGTTTTTCTGGAGCTGCCCCCGGACATCCTGTCTATTGCCGTGGACCTGAAATCGGTGGACATCCCCAAGCGGCGCACCCTGAAGACCTCCGTGACGCCCGTTAAGGAGGACCTGAAAGCCGCCGCCAAATTGATCGATCAGGCAAAAAGGCCCTTGTTGATTGGCGGCAGCGGCGTGGGCTTTAGCGAATGCGGCAAGCAGGTCGCCGCCTTTGCGGAAAAGACCGGAATCCCCTTCGCCCTGTTGAACAACGGGCGGGGCGCCCTCCCGGACAGCCATCCCCGCTCCATCAATGACGGTGGCTTTACGGCGGTCATGGCCGCCCTGCCCCAGGTGGATCTGGTTATCATCGTGGGCTTGCGTTTGAACTGGGTCATGGAGTCAGGCCAGACCTTTCCCGACGCCAAGGTGGTGCGGATCGACATAGACCCCACGGAAATCGATCGAAACCGGACCTCCGACGTTGGGTTGGCGGGCGACGCCGGACAAATTCTTGACCTTTTAACGCCCATGGTCGCAAGCAAGGATAGAAGCCAGTGGGAAAAAGACCTTCGCGCCGCTTACGGGGCGTTTTTGGTGACGGAGCGGGAGCAGCGCGAAACGCCGTCCTATCCCATCCATCCCAACCGGTTGGTCGCCCAAATCCAAAAGGTGGTGGGCGAAGACGCCTATTATGTGGTGGACGGCGGAGACACCAGCTATTACGGCAGCGCTGGTTTTTCCTCCATCCATAAGGCCGGGGTCACGGCGCCTGCAAGCTCTTTGCTGGGGTGCATTGGCACAGGCGTTCCCTTCGCCCTGGCCGCAAAGATCGCGCATCCAAACAAGCCGGTGATCCTGCTGAACGGCGACGGCTCCTTTGGTTTCAACGGCATGGAGTTTGACACGGCCGTGCGCCTGAACATTCCCATTGTCTGCGTGGTGAATAACGACTGCGCCTGGGGCATGATCAAGCACGCCCAGGAGATGAGCATCGGCCCGGAGCGCTGCACCTGCTCGGAATTGGGAACCCGTCATTACGAAAAAATGGTGGAGGCCCTGGGCGGATACGGCGAGTTTGTGGAAAAGGACGAGGACATCGTCCCGGCCTTGAAGCGGGCCATTGAATCCGGCAAGCCCGCCTGTGTGAATGTCATGACCGACTGCACTGCGGTGAGTCCCGCCACGGTGGTGTTTTATCAGACCTTGTCCGATTTTTAATAAGAGGCGGACCATAGTTGCAAATGGAGGGAAGCATGGGGTTTTTGACCGGTAAAAAAGGAAAGGCGATCAGCATAATACTTATGGCCTTGTTTGCTGCGGGCGCCATCCTCTGGACGGCGACGGCGCCTCCGCCGTATATCCGCATCCATCCGCCCATTGAAATGGGGGAGGTTCCGCAAGGCGTCACGGATGTGCAGGCTGAGGGCGATCCCTTGGGCGAGCTGTTGGTGGAAATGAAAGACTTGCCCGGACACGACGAGATCGTCCTCCAGGAAGATCTCGGCCGCGCCTTTGTAACCTGCATGGACGGCAAAATCTGGAAGGTGGATTTTATCGCCAATACCGCAGAGCCCTTTGTGGACCCGCCCCTGATGGCGGCGGGCGCCCGGCAAATACCCGGCGCCCCGGACACGATCGTGTTCTGCACATCGTACCTGCACGGTGCAGCCTATCCGGAAGGCGAGAAGGTCGGGATTTACAAACTGTCCGTTTCCTCCAGACAGGTCGCCCCATTACTCACCAGAGCCCCCGTCATCCGCGAGACCTACGCAATCCCCGGCGAAAACACCGGGGCGGTTTACACCGGCGAAAACTTCAGGCCGTTTAAAATAGAGGAAATGACCGAGCAAAACAGCCGCCCCCTTATGTTCTGCAACGACCTGGACATAAGCCGGGACGGCAAGCGCATTTATTTCAGCGAGCCTTTCGCCTATGAGGGCGCTTCCATGGGAGGCGGCGCCGTGGCCGAAGCCGTCTCATTGGGAAAAAACGGCATGCTGTGGCAGCTTGATCTGGAGGACGGCAGCGTAGGGCTGGTTGGCCGGGGGTACTCATTTTTGGACGGCGTGCTGCTGGAGTATGAAAACGGCGACCGGGAAAGCTCCATCCTCATAACCGAGACCATCAAATTCCGGATATTGCGGCTGCATCTGGAGGGCGCCAAAGCAGGCAAGGATAGGGTGCTTTGGAAGAACCTTCCCGGCATGCCGGACGGATTGGACCGGGACGCCCAGGGCAGAGTCTGGGCGGGCTTGCTGAAAAGGCGCTCGCCATTGGTGAACTTCATCCACGCGAATCCCTGGATCAAGCCTTTGTTTCTGCGAATTCCGCCGTCCATGGTTCCGGCGGGCAAGGAAACGGGGATTATCGCCTTTTCGCCGGATTGCTCCCAAGCGCTTTATTCCACCATGCACGACGGCAACGCCATGAGCGACATTTCGGTTGTCGTTCCCGGCCGGGACAGGTTCTATTTGCCTCGGTTCGACCTGGAATCCCATGGATTGTACAGCATGAACAACCCATTGGATTAATATATTGCGACTGTGTTTAAGGGAGGGTCATATATGAAATAAGATCGCCATTGTCACCGGCGGAGGCGCAGGAATCGGCAAGGCTGCGCGCCTTGCTTTGCCAGGAACGGCGCCCATGTGGTTATTATTGAAAATATCGAGGCGGACGTTAACAGCGTCGCCGAAGAAATCAGTGCTCTGGGACGGTTCAGCCCCTATCCGCAGCTAAGGTAATAAAAAAGGCGCCGCAATGTTGCGCAGGTTCACCCGCCAAAATACTTAGTGGGGTCGGGAACGCCGGCCTCTGCAAAGCCTTTTTTACGAAGCAGACAGGAGTCGCACTGGCCGCAGGCCAGGCCTTCAGGCGAGGGGTCGTAGCAGCTATGGGTCAGACCGTAATCCACGCCCAAGGCGATCCCCTTTTGGATGATTTGCGCCTTGGTCAGGTCTATCAAGGGGGTGTGAATTTCGATCTTTGTACGGCTTTCCACGCCCGCCTTGGTGGCCAGATTGGCCATGGCGGTAAAGGCCTGGATGTATTCGGGGCGGCAGTCGGGGTATCCGCTGTAATCCACCGCGTTCACACCGATGAAAATATGCGAGGTTTCCAGAACTTCGGCCCATGCCAGGGCGAAGGAAAGGAATATGGTGTTCCGGGCGGGAACGTAGGTGACGGGGATTTCCTTTTCCATATCTTCCGGCGCCCGGCCCTTGGGAACGTCGAGATCAGCGGTGAGGGCCGAGCCTCCAAAGCACGTCAGGTCTATGTTTGCAACTTGATGCCGGACGGCGCCCAGGGTTTTAGCGACCCTTTTGGCAGCCTCCAGCTCCGTGGTGTGGCGCTGTCCGTAGGAAAAGCTGAGGGCGTAGACCTGGAAGCCCATGTCCTTGGCTATGGCCATGGCCGTGGCGGAGTCCAGGCCGCCGCTTAATAAAACAACTGCTTTTTCCTTTTGGATGGCGTTCATGGGAAAAACCGCGTTCTTTCAATTCCTTGTTGATTTCGCACTCTTTCAGCAGTCCACCTTTTTATTACTGGTCCAAGATGCAACCTGCCTTTACACGCCGCGAGCGTCCTTGCCCCATATGAATTTATGCATTTGCAGATGCAGCCGTACTTCCAGGCGGTCTTGCAGAATCCATTCGGCCAGGGTCTTGGGGTCCAGTTCGCCGAAGACCGGGGAAAAATGGATGGCGTTCATCCGGCATCCGTCAAAATCCAACAGGCGAACCCGCTTGCGTGCAAACTCGTAATCCTCCCGGCTGGCGATGACGAACTTGAGCTCGTCCTTTTCGGTCATGCGCGAGAGATTGCTGTAATCGTTGTGCTCCTCCATGCCGCTGGAGGGGCACTTAACGTCCACGATGCGGATGCACCTGGAGTCCACTTTGGCAATGTCCTGGCTGCCGTTGGTTTCCAAAAGCACCAGAAGGCCTATATTCAAAAAGGCGTCCACCAGGGCCGGAGTCTCTTTTTGCAAAAGGGGCTCCCCTCCGGTTACTTCCACAATGGGGCATCCAAACTGGCCGGCCTTTTCCATGATTTCCGAGATACTCATGGTCAGGCCCGCGTCATAGGCGTAACCCGTATCGCACCAGCGGCACCTTAAATTGCACCCGCTCAGGCGGATAAAGACGCAAGGCATTCCCTGATACGTGGACTCTCCCTGAATCCCGTAAAAAATCTCGCAAACATCCAGCGCCATTTACTCCTCCCAGTAGGCTGCGCCCGCGCCGGGAGCTTCAAAAACCTTCACCCGGCTGACCTTGGTGTACTCGTTGTTAAGATGCGATCCCAGTTGCTTATAAAGAAACATGGCGACGTTTTCGGAAGTGGGATTTACGCTTTGAAATGCGGGATGGTCGTTTAGCATGCAATGGTCCAGGCCTTGGGTGATTTCTTCTACGGCATTTTTAACGTCCTTGAAATCAATCCCTATTCCCACGTCGTCCAGCTTACGGCATTGAATGGAAACTTCGACCATCCAATTGTGGCCGTGAATACGGGAGCAGTCCCCGTCGTAGCCGGTTAGTGCATGCGCTGCGCTAAAATGGGTTTTAACGTATATTTCAAAAACTCCGGCCATAACGGTTTTCTCCAACGGGTTAGTTTTGGAACATTGTACTTCCTATCAGGAAATACCCCATATGATGCTTGTTCGTCAAATGTTGGCTTTGGGAAATTTGGCGGGCGGGGGTTGAACCTCATACTTTTTGACGGGCTACCTCCATAATCCAGATGGGGCGGTCGTTTTCGTCCACGGTGCGTTTTTCCTTGATTCTGATGAAGGACATGTCCTCCGGCATGGTCAGGGAGGCATGAACCCCTTTAAGCAGCGTGCCGGAAAACACCGCGCCCTTGGTTTTAAGCTCCGGGAGCCCTGGCTCCTCTTTATCTTTGGCTATGAGATATTCGATTTCCTGCTCCAGGTCTTTGATGCGTTCTTCCAAAGCCTGTTTTTCTTTTTCTTTATTGCGCTTGTCATCAAAAACCAGTTCTTGCTTTTCCAGCAAGGTGTCAAGGGCCTCCCCCACCTGGACGGATTGCTGCCTGATGGCGGCCGCCCTCATGGTCATGGCGGAGACGTCCCCTTCTCCTTCCTTGATTTTCCTGTCCAGATCCCTGGCCGCCACCATGGCTTTATCCTGCACCTGAGCCAGACGGCCTACGTTTTCCTGCAACTTTTCCTGAGCCTTGTTGATCTCCGCCAGCAAAACGTCTTTTTTCGCCATCTGTTTTTTTGTCAGTTGAATCTCTTCTTTGATTCTATCCAACTCACGCATGAGCCGTTCGTCCACCCCCAGCAGCAAAGTGCAGGGCTTGGAGGAATCCGACCCCACCTGCATGGCCTCCACCCCCTGTTTGGCGCACACGCCTGAGGAAAGGATTTTCCCATGGGGGATGATGCAGGCCCCGGTGGTAATGACCCTGGAGTCGAGGATTTGCTTTCCAACCACCACGTCGCCCACGGCCTCGATGGTGGACCCGTAGACGTGTTTGGCCCGGACGGTTCCTCCGGCCTGAATTTTCGCGCCCAAAATTCCGCCCATAACCACCACGTCGCCTTTTACGTTGATAACGGCTTTGCCGATTTCCTTGGCGGTCAGGCTGCCGCCCTTGACTTCAAAGCCGTCCTGAACGCTGCCCTTGACTTCTATAGCCCCTTCAAAACGCACATGGCCCGTCTCAAGGCTGACGTCTCCAGGAATGGTAAGGCCCGGGAACACGAACAGACGCCCGTCGCCGGTGACGGCCGGCCTGCCGTCCGTTGACGCGATGACAGCGCTTCCGTCCTCGGACTTTATGGCGCCCTTCCCCACCCGGACCATGGTCTTTGCTGACTCCACTTTTGGAGGCTCGATTTGCTGGCCGAAAACGTCCATGCCGGGGACGCCTTGCGAGCCCTCCACAACCCTGGCGATGACGTCCCCCTTCTGAACCTGGGGAATTTCCCCCCGATCCTTGAAGTCCAGCTCCCCCCCTTCTTTGATTTTGCCGACCTTAAGGGGATCAATATCAAAAAGGTATTCAATGTGCCGGGCGGTTCCGGGGACGGCCGGCGCGCCCTGGGCGACCGCTGCAGGCTCGCCATCGGCCCTTGCCTTTTCTATGGCCTGGGCAATTTCTTCCTGGCCGGCAATCCCGTGGATGATGTTGCGGGCGTCCAGAAGATCCAGGACCTTTTCGGGCGTAATTGCAGGCGCTTCCGGGTCTGTGCATACCAATGCCGCTTCCATGTCGTCATGGAATATTTCGATTTCCCAGCCGTGTTCCTGGCGACGAACCGCTCTTCCTTCCTGGGAAGGATCAAGGTTCTGCACGCCTCTTATTGGCCTGGAATCATCAATACTTTCTATTTTGCCGGTTCCGTCCGGCGATGCTTCAGAGGCCATCCTTCGCCCCCGCCATTTGCGTGATATAGGTTGTAAAAAGACTTTTCCGCCGCCCGGCCCGCAGGCCGTTGCAAGGCTAAATTACCTAATGCAATCATGGCGCCATCCCATTAATTTTACATTGTTTTTTAACTTCATGGCGACCTGAATGCATTATATTGGGCCTTAAAGCGATTAATCGCCCCAACGACGCATTTGCTTGTATAGAACGCCTTATTTTTGCTACACTAAGAAATGATCCAGTTTCAATCAATCTCCACATCCGTTAAATGATCCAGAACAAATATTTGTGTGTACGTTCTTTGTCTTAAACCCACCGTGCAGAATTCTTGCTGCAGAAAGGACGCATCATGCATTACAGCGACAAACCCTGGCTCAAACATTACGACCCCGGCATAGAAGCTGACATTGAAATTCCTTCTCTCTCTTACAGGGATATTCTGGACCAGGGACTGACCCGGTTTCCCGACAAACCCGCTTTATTCTTCATGGGAAAAGCAATCACATTCAAAGACCTGGACCGGATGTCCGCCCGGTTTGCGGCCCATCTGGCGAAATGCGGATACGGCGTCGGCGACGTGGCGGGGATTCATATGCCCAACATCCCCCAATACCTGATCGCCCTGGCCGGAATTCAAAGGGCGGGCATGGCGGCCACCGGCATATCCATGCTGCTCAAACCCAGGGAGCTGGCCCACCAGCTCAACGATTCGGGCGCCAAGGTTCTTGTCACCCTGGATGTTTTCTTTGAGCAGACCCTGTGGGAAATCAGGGATCAGGTTCCGGCCTTGGAAAAGGTGTATTACGCCAATGTGGGGGACTTTATGCCTTTTGTGAAAAAATCCCTGGGCGCCGCCCTGAAAAAAATCCCCACCGGCCTGATCCAGCCCATATCCGGAAAGACCGTGGAGCCCATTCTAACCATTCTCAAGGAGGGGGACCCGACGCCCCCCAAGGTTTCGGTGAAACCGGAAGACACTTGCCTTATCCAGTACACCGGCGGCACCACCGGCCTGCCCAAGGGCGTGGTGCTGACCCACCGTAACATTGTGGCCAACGTGGAGCAGCAGGTGCGGTGGAGCAAATTTGAAAACGGAAAAGACGTGTTTTGCTCCGGCTTTCCGTTCTTCCATATGGCCGGCAAGATGATGGGCATGGCAGCCATGTCCACCAGCAACGCCCAGTGCCTGATTCCGGACCCCAGAAACACCAAGCACATCGCCAGCGAAATCAAAGCCCACAAGGCCACGGTCCTGGTCAACGTACCCACTTTGTACCAAATGCTTTTGGATGAACCGGCTTTTAAATCCCTGGATTTTTCCAATGTGCGAATGTGCGTGTCCGGCGCCGCGCCTTTTTCCGTGGACGCCATCAAGCGGTTTGAAGCCCTTGTGGGGAAAGGCAAGGTGATCGAGGTGTACGGCATGACGGAAACTTCGCCCCTTTCAACCTCCAATCCCCATGTGAATCCAAAAAAAATCGGCTCCGTGGGCATGCCCCTGCCCAACACGGACATCATGATTATGGACGTGGAGACCGGAACCCAGGAAATGCCCTTTGGGGAAGAGGGGGAAATCGTGGTCAGCGGCCCCCAAGTCATGGCCGGATACCACAACAAACCTCACGAAACCAGCCACGCCCTGCGCGAGCACGACGGCAAGATTTGGATGCACACCGGCGACGTTGGCCGTATGGATGAAGACGGATACATCTATCTGGTGGACCGGGCCAAGGACATGCTTATTGTGGGCGGATACAAAGTATTTTCCCGCGAAGTGGAAGAGGTTCTTTCCAATATTCCCAGCGTGGAACTGTGCGCCATCATAGGAATTCCCAACCCGGAAAGGCCGGGCAGCGAAACCGTAAAGGCGGTGGTGCAGCTTGCGGTGGAGTATCTTGAGCGCGACAGGGGTCAGTTGAAAGAAGAAATCCTTGCTTATTGCCGGGAAAATATGTCACCTTACAAAGTGCCCAAAATTGTAGAATTCGTGGATGCTATACCCCTTACCGCCGTGGGCAAGGTGGACAAAAAGGCGCTACGCCCTCCCAAGCAATAAGGACAGGTTTATGAAAATTCATTCCATTCAGGCGCGCGACCTGCCTGATCTTTGGTTTCAAGCCGTACACGACATTTTGGACCATGGAAGCCGTTTTGTGATCGACCGGGGCTCTTACGCCGGACAAACCCGGCTGGAGTACGACTATTTCACCGGACATGTAAAGTTTCCCGGAACCCAACCCCTGCTGCCGGACATTCCGCCGGCCTGCGGCATCCCCAACCCCGTGGAGCATGATTACATCTACGGCGGAGAAGGTTATGAGCGCTCTTACATAGAATACCTCATGACCCCCCATAAGGAGGAAGGGGAATCCTACACCTACGGGGAACGCCTGACCGGCGCGCCCATCACGGGCGACAAGCTGGACTGGTGGCAGGCCCAAAACAAGGAGATCATCGACTTCCGGGAGCCTGACGGCAAAGTGGTCTACGAAAAAGACGGCCGGCTTTACCTGAACCAAATCGAATGGATTATCCAAACCTACAAGAATTTCGGGCACCGAAACAACCAGATGGTCCTGCAGGTGGCCCATCCCTCGGACCTGACCCTGCTCGACCCTCCCTGCCTGCGCTCCATTGACACCCGCATCCAGGATGGAACCCTGCACTTTTTCGTGTACTTCAGGTCCTGGGACTTGTGGGGAGGCCTCCCGGCCAACCTGGCGGGAATCCAGAACCTCAAGGAGTACATGGCCACGGAGATCGGCGTCAAGGACGGGGAAATGGTCGTGGAAAGCAAAGGCCTCCACCTGTACGGCTACGCCGAAGACCTAGCCAAGCTCCGCTGCCTGAGAGACTAAACCAATATTAACATCAAACAGGGCCTTTTCTCCAAAATAGAGAAAAGGCCCTGTAAAAAACCGGCCACCAAAGGCAAACTGCAAAAAAGCAGAAAAGCGTACCTCCGGCGGGTCGCTTTTTTGAAAAAAAGCTCCGCAAAAAACCTTTAAAAGGCGACTCGCGCAGGGCGTCTTTCAAAATCGTAACTTAAGTTGAGCCCAGCCAAACTCAACAAATTCAAGGACATTTAAAGTAGTTGGGCCTCCCAGGCAGAGCAGTATCCCGCCGTGATCATGCAGCGACATGTAGGTCGGATTACGCGGAGCCAGGATAGAGGTCCAGACAAGACGGGGTTAAAATTTCCATAAAAAGTGATAGACGCCCATCCCTTCATGCGGAGCAATCCGACAAGACAGAGGATAATCGGGAGGCTGTGTTTCCAATGCATTTGGGCAGCCCTGGCAGAGTCCCTGCTTTACGCCGCCGGGCTCGCGTAGGGACATTTGGTTCAAACAAAGAGATTGTGGATAACCCGCAACTTGGCTGAGTTGGCAATGCTTACAAACCAACGGCATTTCCACCGTCTCGCCGCCGTTTTTGCTAAAATATGGCCCCTATGTAATGAAAAATAATATATGATTTCAAAAAGATATAGAGTTAGTGACTTATTAAGGGACGTCCCCCTGAATTTCCCATGATTTCATAATCATATAGAGTTAGTGACTTATTAAGGGACGTCCCCCGGAACGTTCAAAAGTCAAAATCACCCTTGACAGGAGGCATTATAGGATGTCTCCAAGAATTCATTGGGTGTCCCCGAAAACACAACGATCATCGATATTGTTTTTCAATTTTACTTCCCAATTTACCCCATTTGAATTCGATTTCATTTTTCCGCAAGAAATTGACAAATCGTTTTTCGTTATTCCACCCTACATATATTTGTCCATCAATCAGTTCAAAATAAACGTACATACCCAAGCGGATATTGTCTATATTTGCAAGAGGAACGCAAATAGGTTCCTTTTTATAAAATATCCAGAATATTACCTTTTCAGCATCTATATCATATATTAGTTTGTAGACCGTCTTCCTCAGAGCGACTCTGGCAAACAGATAAAGAGCAATAAAAATAGCGGGTATTATAGAAACTGAGGCTTTAGGCAAAATGAGAGTCCCCCCTGAAAACAGTTTCCCAAAAGAAATGCTCTCAAAAACAGCAAGGCCAAACCAAGCAATTAAAAGTATTTTTCCTAAATGGCTTAAAAATGTTGCATTAAATCCAACGTCAAAAACATACTTGGCACAATCATCTTCACTATTGCAGTTCATATCAACCGCCCCTTCAAATAAATAGGTAATATGAGGGGAGAAGGCTTCTCCCCTCGTTTTCATAAACTTATGGCGTATAAGCCCCATCGTCACTTTCATTCGATGATCCGGTATTCCCTGAGCCAGTATAATCTGAGTCATCAGATCTTCCACAAGAGTCTCCTGCTTTATCTTTATGCCCCTGGCCTTGAACCGAATTGACGGTGTCTGAGGGGGTACTAGTTGTATTTCCATGCGATTGATCTGTTGCGGTCTGGTCATCCCCTGGCTTATTTTTGTCCTTCTTTTGTGTTGAAGAGGCTACGCTGTTATCATAGGACTCTAAACCAACATTTACCGTCGCCGCAACAGTGTTATAGGTAGCAGGAACAGTTGTAGTTGCGATTGCTTCTCCTAATTTAGCCTCCGCTGCGGTCATTGTGCCGGATGTACAAGCGTTTTTGGCTGCTGTAGTCATTCCTCCTGATGCGAGGCCATTTCCTATATCCATCGCCTGGGCCTTTAGATCTCCGGCTTGGTTTATCGCTTCAGCATAGGGATCGGTTTCATCATTGTTATCGTAGGCTGCATCAATAAACCCGGTGGTGGCTCGCCCGGCCAAACCTCCATAGTAAGAAGCAGCCATTGATGATAGTGCAGGGTTAGCAGTTCCCGTTACGGCTCCAACGCCAAATCCAACCAGTCCACCGACAATACCTCCTGCAATTTTGCTTGATAGACTCTTGCCGTTAGCAATTCCACTAAGTGCACCGCAAAAGCCCCCAACTGCCGCCCCTATCCCTGCTCCTGCAAAGCCAAAATGCCCACTAGGATCAGTGTATCTTAATGGATTATTCCGGCAATAGGCGTAGGGATTGAGCTGTTGGGGATCGTATAGATTGGGTATCAAAGAATCCGGGCTGATGAACCGGCCGATGGCGGGATCATAATGCCTGGCGTCGTAATTGTAAAGGCCCGTGGACTCGTCCAGTTCCTGGTCCGTGTATTTGTAGGGCGTGGGAGTTGCCACAGATCCGGTGTAAAAGCGGTCCTCGCCGAAGGGCCGGTAGTCGGCCTGTTCCACCACGGCGCCGGAGTCGTCCGTCACCACGGTGGAGCTTCCCAGATGATCCTTGGAAAAATACTGGACGCCCTCGCCGTCCGTGATCTTGGCGATGCGCCTGTCCGCGCCGAAGATGTACTTGGTCGCCACGCCGTCCTTGACTTCATACAGGCTGCCTGCGTAAAAGGTCGTGCTTTCGCCCACCACTTCCTTGCGCACCCGGGCGCCGTTTCCGTCATAATAGAAATTGGTGGTCACATCCGGCTGGCCGGACACGGATTTCACCACCTGGGTTGGCATGTTGTCCGCGTTATAGTCAATGGCCAGGGTGGCGCTGATGCTGCCGGCGCCTTCTAACTTGGGACACGCCGTGATGTTGCCGTTGGCGTCGTAGGAGTAGTTATATACGGTTCCGCCCGCCGTCACCGTATCCAGCTTGTGGGTGACGCTGTTGTACGCATAAATCATGGACGATCCGTCCTGGGATTTGGTCAGGATGTTGCCTATGGAGTCGTAGGTCCAGGCCATGGAGCCCGTGGTGGAGGCCTCGCTTGTCAGCCGGTGCAGGTCGTCGTAGGCGTAGGTGTAGGCGTGGCTCCGCATGTTGTCGGTGATGGAGGCGATATTGCCGCCGTCCGTATAGGTATAGGCGTAATTCTGGTAATCGGTCGCGCCGTAGGAGGTCTGGATGGCCATGAGCCGCGTGGAATCCGGGTCGTAGGTATGCTCCGTGGTCACGCCGTTGGCGTAGTCCACCTTTTTTTTTGGGGGGTAGCCCTGGCAGAGCAGTATCCCGCCGTGATCATGCAGCGACATGTAGGTCGGATTACGCGAAGCCAGGATTGGGCTCCGGACAAGGCGGGGTAAAAATTTCCATAAAAAGTGATAGACGCCCATCCCTTCATGCGGAGCAATCCGACGCCATGGAGGATATTTGGGAGGATGCGTTTCCAACGCATTTGGGCAGCCCTGGCAGCGTCCTTGCTTTACGCCACAGGGATCGCGGAGCGGCATTTTATTCAACCGAAGAGATCGTGGATAGCCTGCAACTTGGCTGAGTTGGCAATGCGTACAAACCAAAGGCATTTCCTCCCGTCTCGCCGCCTTGGGTATACCAAATTCGTCCGCCATCCATGTCAACTTGATCAAAAATAACACGTGATTTCAATGAGATTTAAAGTTAGTGGAATAATCAAAGACGTCCCTAAGAAATGAAAAATCGAAAAATCAAGGTCCGGCCCCAGGCCTTTATTCCAACAAGGAAGTGGTCCAAACAATTGGGACCGGGGCACCCATCACTATTCATAAGTACGTAAAAGGCCTTTAACAACAGCGTCAACATAATATAATACAAAATACATCGTAATAAAAAATGCTTGCATAGTAACAATAATCAAAGGCTTGAAAGAAGATGGTCTCGAAGCAAACGCCTCTGCAAAAAAATCACCAATAGGGTATAAACAATTGTTGAGTAAAAATGCTATGATAAAAAGTAATAAAAATATTATACTTTGAAGATTAATTCGAAACAAATTCGACTTGACTATTTGCCATTTATCCTCCTTAGCTAATCTTCGTACTTTTAGCGTAAAAGTTAATAGAAACAGACATGCCAAGATAAAAAACACCAATCTTGAATAAGCTAAAATATAATAAATATCGAATAGGCCAAGGTCTGCATTTACTGGTCGCAACATGGATTCTCCTTAATATCTTTGAAGCATGACATCTGTTCAGCTGCACATACACCTTGCGCGGTGGAATATTTGATAGCGTTATTTGCCAGATACCCTGTATTCAAGCCTTCGATCATGATTTCAGCTGCCCGATGCGTTGCTTCAGCCATAATAAAACAACTCATTCTCTTGTTATAAGAATCATGTTTTCGACACTCATTAATCATTCTTCGATAACTTTGATCTTCAAGTGCCTTTTGTTTATCAATAAAGGCCTTTCGCTGATCCTCTAATTTATAGAACCACTCTTCGGCTTTACTTGTACATTCATCATATTCCTGATTACAGTCTCTGCATATTCTGCGTATTCTGCGGGACGTCTCTCAAAAACTCAAGCGTATTCTGCGGGACGTCTCTCAAAAACTCAATAACCTCATTATCGGCGGCATCCCAGGCGCCTAACGCCGCCAGGGGCAGGCGCGGGGGCCTGCAACTACGATATAACTTGGCCTACTCGCGCTACGATACTTCGTCGCCCCTTGGGGGCGCCTAAAAACGCGCCAAGCGCTTTTTAAGCAGGGCAAGCCCGGCAACTGCAAATTATTTATGACGCTTGCGGCCTGACGTAAAAAGGACGCTGGATTCCCGATAAAAACGCTCGGGAATGACGGCTTAAAAAAGCGCCCCACTCACATGCGACGCAACGGCGTCTTGCTAACAAAGCGCCTGTTCTGGTACAAAGCGATTTATGGGGATGTCTCCCATCACGATAACTTCCCATACCAATCCTCAGAGCCGCCAACTGATATAATAATTTCTATGACGTTCATCTGATAATATCAACTATAAATTGAATCTCTCAATGAGTAAACCTGAACGCAATGACTCAAATTAGTGTACTTTTCGGAGACCTCAATAAGACGCACCAAAGCCCCGGCCAGGCGCCGCTGCCTGAAAGACTAAACCCTGCCTGCAAAGCAAAACAGGGCCTTTTCCGGTTTGCAGAAAAGGCCCTGTTTTATAAATCATGTTTGGCGAAGCCGGGGCTTCGTCTTTTTTCAGCTACTTCTTTTTACTGCCTTCCCGAATCTCCTTGGCCATTTTCATGACCTGCTCGGCGTTTTTGCCGTCCAGGTCTTTTTTCATGTTGGTCATCATGTCTTCGGGGGATTTCATGCTGCTTATGACGTTGCCCATGCTTTTAAACCCAATGACCATGAGCGCTTTGTCAAACTCCGAGGCTTTTTCCGGCTCCAGGGAGTTCCTGACTTCCGTGATGGACTTTTTGAAGGCCTCGTCGCTGGAACCGTCGATTTCCGGCCCGCCGCCGCATGCCGCGAACGTAGCGAGCATCAACACAACCAACAAGGTGAACAGTCTTTTCATATGCCTCTCCTAAAAAGAAGGCGGGAGCAAGAGCATCCCGCCTCTGAATCGAATCAATCCTGCGTCCGCTCTATTCCTCGATGGTGATGCTGTTGACTTTAACCGGAGTCTTGGGGCGGTCCGTGGGGCCGGTTTCCACCTTGCCGAGCTCTTCCACCACGTCCATGCCTTCAATGACTTTGCCGAAGACGGGGTGCTTGGAGCGTCCGGGGGTGAACCAGTCCAGGTAATCGTTATGGACCAGATTGATGAAGAACTGGGAGCCGCCGGAGTTGGGCATGCCCGTATTGGCCATGGACAGGGTTCCGGGCTCATTGGAGAACTTGGCGTCTTCCGGGAACTCGTCCTTGATGCAGCCGCTGTCCGGCCCGCCGGTTCCGCAGCGGGGGCTCAGGGGGTCCTTGCTATGGGGGCAGCCGAACTGAATCATGAAGTCGGCGATAATACGGTGAAAATGCAGGCCGTCGTAGAAGCCCTCTTTGGCCAGCTTGATAAAATTGCCGGCCGTGCCGGGCATTTTATCCTTGTAAAGTTCCGCCTTAAAGGCGCCCATGCTCGTGTCAAAAACAGCGACAGGATTTGCCATGGTATAATTCCTTTCGAATTTTTAAAAATGGCGAAAAAGCAAAGCGGGGAGGCCCGGTTGCAGGACTCCCCGCTTGTTGATTACGGTTAACTATTTTTCTTCAGCGTCACAGCCCTCAGCCAGTTGCTTGAGCATCACGTACCTGTCCGCAAGTTTTTCCTGCAGGCCGGCGTTCAGCTTTTCAAACTCCTCGGGGAAGGTCTTCTGCAGGGATGCGTAACGCACTTCGCCCTTGAGGAAGTCGGCCAGGGTTCCGTCAGGCTCCTTGGAATCCAGGGAGAAGGGATTCTTGCCTTCGTCCGCCAGCACCGGGTTGAACCTGTACAGCGGCCAGTAGCCGGAGGCCACGGCCAGTTTTTCTTCTTCCTGGCTCTTGCCCATGCCCTTTTTGATGCCGTGGTTGATGCAGGGCGCGTAGGCCAGAATCAGGGAGGGGCCTTTGTAGGATTCCGCTTCCTTGAGAGCCTGGAGGAACTGCTTTTTATTAGCGCCCATGGACACGGAGGCCACGTACACATAACCGTAGGTCATGGCCATGCGGCCCAGGTCTTTCTTGCCGGTCTTCTTGCCGGAAGCCGCGAACTTGGCTACGGATCCCAGAGGCGTGGCCTTGGAGGACTGGCCGCCGGTGTTGGAGTACACTTCGGTGTCCATGACCAGCACGTTGATGTCCTCGCCGGAGGCCAGGACGTGGTCCAATCCGCCGTATCCGATGTCGTAGGCCCAGCCGTCGCCGCCGAAAATCCAGATGGAGCGTTTCAGGAACAGGCCCTCCATGGAGAGGATTTCGTCGGCCAGGGGCGTTTCGGGTTCGTCCAGCAGCAGGGAAACAATTTTATCGCCGGCGGCTTCGGAGGCTTCGGGATCTTCCCGGCCTTCCAACCATTCGTCGATGGCGTCTCCCAGTTCGCTCGAGCAGATTTCCTTCATTTCAAGGAGCTTGGATGCCAGGGCGTCGCGCTGGGATGTGACCGCCTGCAGCATGCCGTAGCTGAATTCCGCCGGATCTTCGAACAGGGAGTTGGCCCAGGCCGGACCGCAGCCGTCGGCGTTGGTGCAGTAGGGCACGGAAGGCGCGGAGCCGCCCCAGATGGAGGAGCAGCCGGTGGCGTTGCCGATCATCATGCGTTCGCCGTAAAGCTGGGTAAGCACCTTGACGTAAGGAGTTTCGCCGCAGCCTGCACATGCGCCGGAAAATTCCATGAGGGGCTGTTCGAACTGGCTGCCCTTGACGGAATCGCGGCTCATGGGGTTGGTCTTGTAAGGAATGGTGTCTGCGAATTCCTGATTGGGAACCTGCACCTCGGTCTGGGTGGCGATGGGCCTCATGACCAGGGCCTTTTCCTTGGCCGGACAGATGTCGGCGCAGTTTCCGCAGCCCTGGCAGTCCAGGGTGTTGACCTGAATCCTGAAGCTAAGGCCGTCAAACCCCTTGCCCTTGGCTTCCAGGGTTTCAAAGGAGTCGGGGGCCTCGGATTTTTCCTCTTCCGTCAGGAGGAAAGGCCTGATGGCCGCGTGCGGACACACAAAAGAGCACTGGTTGCACTGGATGCAGTTGTCCATGATCCATTCGGGCACTTCGATGGCCACGCCGCGTTTTTCGAACTTGGTGGTGCCCAAGGGGAAGATTCCGTCCGGGGAGAAGGAAGAAACCGGCAGGGCGTCGCCTTTGCATGTGAGCATGGGGCGCATGACGTCCTTGATGAATGCGGGCTCGTCCGCGGCGGCTTCTTCTTCGTCCTGAGCGGTGGCCCAGGAGTCGGGAACGGAAATTTCCTGGATGTTGGCGATGGTTTTGTCCACGGCGTCGTAGTTCATCTGGACGATTTCGTCGCCCTTTTTGCCGTAGGCTTTTTTAATTTCGTCCTTCAGGTAGGCGATGGCGTCGTCAACGGGAATCACGTTGGCCAGGTTGAAGAAGGCGGTCTGCATGATCATGTTGATGCGTCCGCCCAGGCCCACTTCCTTGGCGATGGCCGTTGCGTCGATGTTGTAGAACTTCAGGCCCTTCTTGGCGATGGTCTGCTTGACGTCCGCGGGCAGCTTTTCATCCATCTGATCCTGGGTCCAGGTGGAGTTGAGCAAAAAGGTTCCGCCTTCCGCAATGCCTTCCAGCACGTCGTAGATGTTGACGTAGGTGGAGTTATGGCATGCGATGAAGTTGGACCGGTGCACCTGGTAGGTGGACTGGATGGGCTGCTTGCCGAAGCGCAGGTGGCTGATGGTGATGCCGCCGGACTTTTTGGAGTCGTAGGAGAAGTAGCCCTGGGCGTACATGTCGGTCCGGTCGCCGATGATCTTGATAGCGCTTTTGTTGGCCCCAACGGTTCCATCGGAGCCCAGGCCCCAGAACTTGCACGCGATGGTGTCTATGGGAGCGGTCTCGAACTTCTCGGGAACTTCCAGGGAAGTATGGGTGACGTCGTCCACGATGCCCACGGTAAAGTGGTTTTTAGGCTTCAACACGGTCATGTTGTCGAAGGTCGCCTTGACCATGGCCGGAGTGAATTCCTTGGAGCCAAGGCCGTAACGGCCGCCCACCACCACCGGAGCGTCTCCGGATTCGTAAAAAGCGGTGCACACGTCTTGGTACAGGGGATCGCCGATGGCGCCGGGCTCTTTGGTGCGGTCCAGAACGGTGATGCACTCCACGCTTGCGGGCAGAGCGCTCAGGAAGGCGTCGGAAACCCAGGGACGGAACAAGCGGACCTTGACCAAGCCCACCCTTTCGCCCTTGTCCACCATGTAGTTAACCACTTCTTCGATGGTCTCGCAGGAAGAGCCCATGGAGACGATCACCCGTTGCGCTTCGGGATGGCCCACATAATCGAACAGCTTGTAGGACCTGCCCGTGATGCCTTCCACCTTTTTCATATAGGCGGAGACAATGCCCGGAACGTCCTGATAGAAGATATTGGAAGCCTCGCGGCCCTGGAAATAGATGTCAGGGTTCTGGGCCGTGCCCCGGAGTTCCGGGGTCAGGGGGCTCATGGCTCTGGCGCGGAATTCCTCAATGGCCGCGAAATTGGTCAGGCTGGCCATGGCGTCGTAGTCAATGACTTCGATCTTTTGAATTTCGTGGCTGGTGCGAAATCCGTCGAAAAAGTGCAGGAAAGGCACGCTGGATTCGATGGCGGCCAAGTGGGCCACCAAAGCCATGTCCATGGCTTCCTGGACGGAGTTGGAGGCCAGCAGGCTGAAGCCGGTCTGACGAACGGCCATGACGTCCTGATGGTCGCCGAAAATAGACAGGGCGTGGCCTGCGATTGCGCGGGCGGTCACGTGGAAAACGCCCGGGAGCAATTCGCCCGCAATTTTATACATGTTGGGAATCATGAGCAGAAGGCCCTGGGACGCCGTAAACGTCGAGGTAAGGGCCCCGGCGGCAAGGCTGCCGTGCACTGCGGCGGCCGCGCCTGCTTCCGACTGCATTTCACGAATGCGAAGGGTTTGACCAAATATATTCTTCCTGCCCTGAGCGGCCCATTCGTCCGCGATTTCGCCAATGGGAGAAGAAGGGGTGATGGGGTAAATTGCCGCGACCTCGCTCATGGCGTATGCCACATGGGCGGCCGCGGTGTTTCCATCCATGGTTTTCATTTTTCCGGACATTTTTTGCTCCTTTTAATCGGGGTTTGTCGTCTTGCACAAACTTACTGATTGCGATGCGTTACATAACCTGCCTTGTTTTGGGGGAATGTCGGCAGGAAGGCCTAAAGTGACGGTGAACGCCGCGCAAATCAACTTGGAACTTTAATTTGTAAAAACAAACGGTGGGTAAAGTCAACTCCTTTCCGGGTAAAAAGTCCTCAATACTTAAATATTGTGCTTCAGGACCTTCCGGCTATACACTTCCGGCCGCCTCCGGGAGAGAAAGGACGTCATGCGGTGGCTGCGCACCTGATTGATCAAATCCGCCCTTAAATCAGCAATCAACAGGCCTTCGCCCCCTTGCAGACGGGCCTCCACCCGCCCCAGAGGATCCAGAACCAGAGCGACGCCGGGAAAGGAAAGCCCCGCTTGGTTTTCGCCGGATTGGTTCACGGCCGCGACATACAGGCCGTTGTCATAAGCCCTGGCCGTTAAATGCCTGAGCCAGGACTCCTCTTTTTCCTGGGGGGTTCCACGGGGAGAGGCGTGGGGAATAAAAAGGATGTGGGCGCCAGCCAGGGCCATGTTGGTCGTCAACTCGGGAAAATGAGCCTCGTAACAGAGTTGGATGCCGAAAGCATAATGGCTATTCCTGAAGACGGGCAACTCGCTCCCCGGGGTAAGCCAGGCTTCCTCCACAGTGCTCAGATGGGTCTTTCGATGAAAAAACACCCGGCCGTCGGGAAAACACGCCAAGTGGGTCGCGTACTTATTCCCCCGGGGTCCAACCTCCACAAGGCCGGCCAAGACGGTCAGCCGCCTGGAGCGGGCGATTTCCGACAGCGCCTGGTATTCCCGGCCGTCCCTTTCCAAGGCTTTGGGGAGCGGTTCGGAGGCGCAGTAGCCGGTGAGCGTCATTTCGGGCAAGACCAACACTTCGGCGCCGCCACTGCGAGCTTCTTTCGCGTAGGCATCCACAGATTGCAGGTTCCGGTCCGATTCCCACAGGGGGCAGTGCATGGGGGCCGCTGCAATCCGCACATCTTTTCTCATGGGTTTAAAATCCATGGCAAAGGCTTTGCTCGCACCCTAACCTGAAAAAGCCGGGGGCCTTATAGCTCGAACTGCGCCCTGATTTTATAGACATTGGTGGCCGGCAGGTTGATAATGTCCTCCACCCCGGTTTTTGCAGAGATTTCGCTCAGGTTGGCCTTGATTTCATCCATGGACGGAGAAATAAAGGTGAACCAGATATTATAGTCGTTTTCCCTTAAATAATTGTGGGTCACCCCAGGGTATTGGTTGACGGCTTCGGTAAACATTTCCACCTTGCCCTCCGGAACCCTTGCGGCGCAAAGCGTGCTGACAAAACCCAGCTTGTCCGGCACGAAGTTGCCGCCTATCCTGCGGATGATCCCGGACTCCTTGAGCCTGGAAACCCTTTCAATCACCTGGGCCTCGTCCAGGCCGAACTCCTCCCCGATGGAGGCGTAAGGACGCTCGGTCCTGGGAAAATCGGATTGAATTCTATTGATAATGGCCTTGTCTGTTGCGTCCATGGCAAACTTGTCCCGATCCAATGTCATTAGTATTTTTCGGCCATTCAGGCTGACTTATAAAGCGACGACTCTGACCTTGCGCGTCCTGGGGCCGTCGAACTCACAAAAGAAAACGCCTTGCCAGGTTCCAAGGACCAGCCGGCCGCCGGAAACTTCCACCAAAACAGAAGAGCCCATCATGGAGGACTTGATATGAGCCGGAGAATTTCCCTCGGCGTGGCGATAGTCCAGGTTGTCGGGAACCAGGATGTTCAAGGCCATGATGATGTCCCAGGCCACGTCCGGGTCGGCGGATTCGTTGATGGTTACGCCGGCCGTAGTGTGGGGGACGAATACCATGACGGCGCCGTCCTGCACGTCCTCTTCCCGGATAAAATCCTGAACCCGGGAGGTGATGTCCACCATTTCGGTTCTTGATCGCGTGGAAACCGTGAATTGCATGGCCATACTCCATCTGTTGGGAGTTGCGGCGAATCAGCAGGGTTTAAAAGCCCGTCCCATTAAATAGAAAAAGCCTTGCACAAGGCAAGGCTTTTTCAAGATGCAACTTAAAAAACTTACAGACTACACGCAGCCCGTGGGTTTGGGCAGGCCAGCCATTTTACAGGCTCCCTTGCCGGGTCCGGACGGGAACAGCTCGTAGATGTGCTTCAGTTTGAAACCGGTGACCTTGGACAGAACGCGAACCATGGGAGCGATGCCGTTCTTTTTGTAGTAATCTTGCAGAACGTTGATCACTTTCCAGTGTTCTTCGGTCAGTTCGTCAATGCCTTCCACGCCCTTGACGTAGGTGACCCATTCTTCGGACCAGTTCTCAAAGGAATCGATGAATCCGTCTTCATCAACGGTAAAGGATTTTCCTTCAAATTCGATTGTTGCCATGTCCAACTACCTCCTTTTATACAGGATTTATCAATCTGGCTTTACTCGCCATTACATGCCGCAATACATACTCAGGGTGTAATATAGGACACAGTGGTCAATGTCAATAGCAAATATTACAGTTCCTTGCCCATATTCTTCCCTTTCATAAGCCTGTAGCACAGGAGCAAACTTCTTGCAAACCATTCCACTAACAGATAAAAGGCCCTGTATGAACGCCAAGATCACCATACCAAACAAGCCCCTTTCCACCGCCAATTGTGCGGCCGCCATATTGGCCGGAGGCGCCAATTCCCGCATGGACGGAAAGAATAAGGCTTTTTTGAATATTAACGGCAAGTCCATTTTCGAATACTTGGTGAATCGCCTCAATCCCTTTTTTATGGAGATTTTCGTCATCAGCAACAATCCCCGGGAGTATTTAAAATACGACTTGCCCGTATACTCGGATCTTTTTACCAGGCGCTGCTCCTTAAACGGGGTTCACTCCGCCCTGACATACGCCAAGGCGCCCTTTGTTTTTTTGGCGCCCTGCGACATGCCTTTTCTTCAGGACGGAATGATACGCCTTTTGCTTGCAGAGCAGGACCCGAAATTTGATATTATTATCCCCAAGACTCAGGCCGGGTACGAGCCTTTATGCGCCATATACTCCAAGCGGTGCCTCAAGCCGGCGGCCAGAATGCTTGAAAGCGACCGCCTGAGCATCCGGAGCATCTTTTCCCAGGTTCGGGTGAAAGAGATTCCCGAAGACAAACTTTACGCGGCGGACCCGCAGCTTGCATCCTTTATAAACGTAAACACGCCCCAGGACCTGGAAATGGCCAGGAACAAGGAGAAACTTAATGGCTGATTTTTCCCATTTGGATGAAAAAGGCAGAGTGCAGATGGTGGACGTCTCGGACAAAAAAACCACTGACCGGCTGGCTATCGCCGTAGGGAAGCTCTCCATGAAGCCGGACACCCTGGCATCTATCCTGGATCAGGCCATGCCGAAAGGCAATGTTTTGGAGACGGCGCGGATCGCTGGAATTATGGCGGCTAAAAAAACCTGGGAGCTTATCCCCATGTGCCATCCCCTGGAACTGACCCATGTGCAGGTGGATTTTTTCCCGGAGACGGAAACCTCCAGCATCCGCATTGAAGGCCAGGCCCGGGTGGCCGGCCGCACCGGCGTGGAAATGGAGGCCCTCACAGCCGTCTCCGTGGCCGCCCTCACCATTTACGACATGTGCAAGTCGGCGGACAAGGCCATGGCCATCGAAAAAATTCATTTGGTGAGAAAATACGGAGGAAAAAGCGGAGAATTCGTCAACGAAGGATAGCCCGCCTCTGATCCCGTTAAACCAAAATGGGCCCTGGCGTGGGAGCGGCGTAAGCCATGAGCTTTTCCCGGTTAAGCTCGCCCAAAGACACGGACAAGGCCTCGCCCCGGCTTTTCGCCAGCCTGAACCAGTTTCTCAACTCAGCCAGAAGATCTTCCTGGCCCACCCCTAAAGAGGGAACCCGGTCTCCGATGTTGTTGTCCATCCTGCCGGAATTGATGTAGGTCCATTGGTCGTCCCGGGCCGCAACCACGCCTGTATGGCCGCGCGTCCTGGTGGACAGGGACAGGATGCCCCCGTGCCGGAGGTTGGGGCCGAGGCTCTCGTACACCTCTTTAGCCAAAACGTCCGGATCGTTTATATTAATGTAGGTCCCGCTAAACAGATGGTTCCCGCATGCGTTGACCAGGCCCTCGCCGGTAAGATAGGCGTTGGACGGCAGGCTGGAAGCCAGAGCCCGGTTCATAAGGGCGTCTTTAAGGCCGCCTCGGCCGCTGTATTGGATTCCCAGGCTGGAAAGGCCTTTTACGACCAGTTCGTAGCAGTCCACATCCTCGTAATTTTTTCCTATCTCCTGGCTGACCGCCCGCACCAGGCTTTCCGCCAGGGAATCGGCTTCTTTGGAAAGATCCGGTGTGCGCCTCACCTGGACGTTCTTGCGGGTTTGTACGGCCGGCTCGGCAAGATTTTCCTGGCGCCAGGAAATCTCCTTTGTTTCAGGATCTATCCAAACCTGGGCGCCTGGTTGAATTTTAGTAAAATCTTTATTTTGGTTTATTGGGCTATGTATGATATTCCATGTGTCCGTTGCGAACTTGCTGTTTCGGACCAAAAGATGGGAAACAGTGTAGTTTTCGGATGTTATGACGCCCAGGGACTCTTTGGCCTGTGAAGTTAAGGGAGCGGACTCGCCGTCTTTCCCGGCCCTGGCCAGGACGGCGGAAAAATCCCCTTTGTTTTTAGCGGTTTTTTTTATCGAAGATTCCGATAAAACGCCCGACTGGGGGCCTGTTCGCGATATTTCGGACATGCTTTTTCTCCTGAATTTCCTGACAGGGCTTCATCGGCCCTGATCGAAAGAGAAGCATCTTTCGTGCCAGTTTTCGGAAAGCCGGAAGGAGCCGACAAAAGAATTCAACTGATGCTTGACAAAAAGGGCGGTTCATGTTGTACTTGCTGGTCTTTGTATGGGCCGGGGCGGGCCTGAGTGAACGACCTTGTTCCGACCCCACGACTACGACGATAAAAAACTGATTAAATGCAGGAGACATTAATATGAAAAGGACGTTTCAACCCAGCAAAATTAAAAGAGCCCGCACACACGGATTTCTGAAGAGAATGTCCACCAAGGCCGGGCGCCGCATCATCAAACGCAGAAGGGCCAGGGGCCGCAAGCGCCTTAGCGCATAAAGACCATGGGCTCGTTCTCCTACACCAAGGAGCAGCGCCTTCGAAAAAGGCCACAATTTCTGGCTCTTGGTGAGCGGGGAAAACGGGTTCAAAACGCTTACTTTATTGCGGTTTTCGCCCCTGCCCAGGGAAAAGTCTCCCGATTGGGCGTTACAGTGACCAAAAAGGTCGGAGACGCCGTCACCAGAAACAGGATCAAACGCTGTGTGCGCGAGTATTTTCGTCTGAACCAGCATAGGCTCAAAGCCCCTGTTGATATCAACGTGATTGCCAAAAAGGCTTGCTGCCAGCAGGAGTCGCCCTTGCTGGCAGCCTCCCTGGACCATCTGTTCAACAGGGTTTCGGAGGGCTCCCGCCATTAAACGATTATTAATCATTCCCATCCGCATATACCAGCGTTTTGTGTCCCCCATATTGGGTCCTCATTGCCGTTTTTACCCCAGTTGCTCTCAGTACGCCGTGGAGGCCATAGAAAAACACGGACCGGTCAAAGGCGGCTGGCTGGCTGTCCGAAGAATTTTACGGTGCCATCCCCTGAACCCAGGGGGGTTTGACCCGGTGCCCTGACCTGGGCAAATTTGTCGTTTGCCCCCAGGAGTTTAGGTAGCATGGAACAATTTCGTTTAATCTTGGCCGTCGCGCTGTCCTTGATGGTTTTTATTGCATACCAGTATTTTTTCGGCCCCAAGCCGCACCAAGGCGAAACGCCTGTGGAAAGCCAGGAAATTGCACAAGTGCAACAGAGCACGGACGCCCAGGAAGCCGCTGCTGCAATAACCCCTGCGCCGGCCGCCGCTCCCATCCCTGAAATCGCGGCGTCTCCCGGCCGCCCAGCCAGGGATATCACAGTGGATACGCCCCTGTATCACGCGGTGTTCACGGAAAAGGGCGCCGGATTAAGCGATTTGACGCTAAAAGAATATTGGGAAACTCAGGCAAAGGATTCCGCTCCCAAGAGAGTGGTTGACCTGCCGCCCGGCGGAGCGACCCTGCTTACCACCATGGCGCGGGGCAGTCTCGGCAATTTGGAAAGCGCCGTATTCAGCGCCCAAAGCACCGAAGACCTGAATGTTCAGGAACAACCCCAATCCCTGATATTCACTTATACCGCGCCGTCAGGAATTATAGTCACCAAAACCTATACTTTTCAGCCTGACTCCTATGCCATGGACTGCCAGCTTTCCGTGGCCAACAACACTCTGGGTCCCATCAACGACAACCTCTCCGTCATCCTGAACAATTATTATACGCCCAGCAGTAAGCCTTCGGATAAATCCGATAGAATTGTTTTCAGCGGCCCCATGGCCTTTGTCAACAATTCCATGGAAGAGTTCAAGGTCTCGGAAAAGAAGCCTGAAAAAACCATACAAGGCCCCACCGGATGGGTTGCACTCACATGGCGATACTTCATGTCCGCTGTGGTCTTTGACCAAACCCAGGAAGGCGTCATTAAGGCGTCCCTCAATTCCGCCAACAATGTGGCCCAAACCCTGTTCACAGGCAAGCCGATGGCCATCCCCCCTGGCCAGACATTCACCACTTCTTATAAGGCCTTTTTCGGACCCAAGCAGGGAGACATTTTGAATAAGGCGGGCCTGGAGGACGCCCTGGACTTTGGGTTCTTCCACGTAATCGCCAAACCCTGCTTGCTTCTGATGAACATCATGCACAATTATGTCCCCAACTACGGGGTGGTTATTATTCTGTTGACCCTGCTCATCAAGATTGTCCTTTGGCCTTTGGGCAGTAAGAGCTACAGGTCCATGGAAAAAATGAAAAAGCTCCAGCCGCTCATGCAGGAGCTTCGGGAAAAATACAAGGACGACAAGCAAAAGATGAACCAGGAGGTTTTTGCGCTGTACAAAACCTTCAAGGTCAATCCCATGGGCGGCTGTTGGCCCATGCTCATCCAAATCCCCATTTTCATCGCGTTCTACAAAATGCTGTATGTAGCCATCGAGTTGCGCCACTCCCCGTTTATCTGGTGGATTACCGACCTCTCCGCACCGGACAGGCTGTTCCACCTGCCTTTCCCGGTGCCGTTCATGGCAGAGCCTTACGGGATTCCCGTTCTTACGCTTATCATGGGCGCCAGTATGCTGCTGCAGCAAAAAATGTCCCCACCCCCTGGGGACCCCACCCAAGCAAAGATGATGATGCTGTTGCCTCTTGTGTTCCTGTTTATCTTTATCAACTTTCCGTCAGGGCTCGTCCTTTACTGGCTGGTCAATAACGTGGTTTCCATCGCCCAGCAGTATTACATAGGAAAGACCAGTTCCTGAACACGGAGGAACCATGAATTCGAACGTGGAATTTGAAGGAAAAACAGCGGAAGACGCTGTGGAACTCGCTTGCAAGGAATTAGGAGTCAGTAAGAAGCAGCTTAAATACGATGTATTGTCCTATGGATCCACTGGCATTTTCGGCTTGGTAGGGGTAAAAAAAGCACGCATTCGCGTCTATCCTCCGGCAGCCAACGCAGAGGCGAAAAAAGGCCGCAAGTCGGGCGCCGCCAAGGGCAAGGGCAGGAAGCCGAAAAAAGCCGCGGAACCCAAGCCTGCGCAGGTTGAAGAAGAGCCTGCTACGCAGGAGGCTTGCGAACCGGCTGCGGAAAATGCCCCCGAACCCGTGGAAGCGACAATCGCCGAGGAAGTTCCCGAAACTCAGGAGCATCAGGAAGACCAGACGGCTATAGAAGAGGCTCAGGCAATGGAAGCCGACTTGGCAGACGATGCAGACGAAAACGAGCCTAACGAAGCCGCCGAAGACGATCCCAACCTGGAGCAATGCATGGAACTGGCCATAGAGGCGTCCGTCACCATGGCCCGCACCATTGCCGAGGAAGCCGCCGGAAAGGCCTCCCAGAACGAGGACGGCGACATAGTCGTCACCCTGGAATGCGAGAAGCCGGCGGTGCTTATTGGGCGCCGCGGCCAGACATTGGACGCCATCCAGTACCTGGTGGAAAAAATCGTCAACCGCGCCCGCAGCAAAAAAATCAGGGTGCGTGTGGACGCCGGCGATTATCTGCTCAAGCGGGAGGAAAGCCTGATCAAGCAGGCCAAGCGCCTTGGCGCCAAGGTAAGAAAATCCGGAAAGCCTGCCAGTTTCAGCCCCATGAGCGCTCATGACCGCAGGATCGTGCACCTTGCCTTGAAAAACGAAAAAGGCATCCGCACCCAGAGCAAAGGCAACGGCTATTTGCGCAAGCTGGTCGTATTCCCCCAAAGGGGGCAGGCCAAGAAACAATCCTGAACTTAAACGCCCGGGCCTGGAAAGCAGGCCCGGGTTTTGTTTGGCGCCATGAACCTTTCTCAAACCATTGCAGCCATCGCCACCCCTCCCGGAGTAGGCGGCATCGGCGTTATACGCATATCAGGCCCCCTATCCTCTTCCATCTTAAAAAGCATTTTTCAGCCGGCGCACTCATCCTTCGATATTTGGCCGCCCGAAGCGTATAAACTGATTCGGGGAAAAATCGTCGATCCCAAGACCACCGCAGTCAAGGACGAAGTCCTGGCCGTGTTTATGCCCGGCCCTGGAACCTATACAGGAGAGGACGTTGCCGAGATTCAGGGGCACGGAGGCCCGGTGGTTTTAAGCGCGGTGCTGGAGACGGTGCTGTCCCAGGGGGCCCGCCTGGCCGAACCCGGGGAGTTCACCCGCCGGGCGTTTTTAAATGGCCGCATGGACCTCTCCCAGGCCGAAGCCGTGGTGGACCTCATCCACGCCCGCACCTCCCGGGCGGCGAAAACCGCAGCCGCGCATGTGGGCGGCGCTCTTAAATGCCGTGTGGAAGACATACTGGACTCCATCATGGAATGCCGAGCCCACATTGAGGCCGCCCTGGATTTTTCGGATGATACGGGCGACGGCGAAACAAAATGGATCCTGGCCAAACTGGACCAAGGCGTCATTCCTCCCTTAAGAGAGCTGGCGGAAGCCGCCGAGCTGGGCAAAGCCCATATGGAAGGGCTAAGGGCCGCCATTGTCGGCCGTCCCAATGTGGGCAAGTCCAGCCTTATGAACGCCCTGGCCGGCCAGGAACGGTCCATCGTCACGGAGACTCCGGGCGCCACCCGGGACGTGATCCGAGAGCCCGTGCTTATTCGAGGCCTGCACTTCACGTTGTCCGACACGGCGGGGCTGCGCACCTCCTCGGACGCCGTAGAGATGATCGGTATGCAAAGGGCCAAAGACGCCATGGGCGAATCCGATTTGGTCATGCTAGTCGTCGAGGCCGGAAGCGACCTTTCCCCTGAAGACCAGGAGTTGCGGCGTCAGGCCGAACACTCCTGCAACCGCGTGTTGATGGTTTACAACAAGATGGATCTGCACCCTGGATTTATCCCCTCCCCTGTCAGGGATTACGCCCCCGTGGCGGTCAGCGCAAAAACCGGCCAGGGTCTGGACGGCCTCCGCCGGGCCATGGAAAACTCTTTGAGGCAGGGGCGGGAGCTGGACGCCGCGCCCGGAATCATTCCCAATCTCCGGCAAAAGGGCGCCCTGGAAAGCGCTTTAGAAAGCGCAACCGAAGCCCGGGGTCGCATTTTGGAGGAGGCTTGGGAGCTTGCGGCCTTTGACATGGAGGAGGCCCAAAAATCCCTGGAGCAAGTCCTGGGGCTTGGCGTTTCTCCCGACATTTTGGATCGCATCTTTTCCGATTTTTGCATAGGAAAATAGGGATTGGAAAAAGGTATACACTATCTGGGGGTTAAAATTGTTCCACGTGGAACATCTTGGGGCTGCCCCCTGGCATTGCCGCCGTATTGACAAGCCAGCCAGGGCTCTTACTTTGTAGAGAAAGGGCTTAAGCCCCTAAACCCGTAAAGGAAAAGGATATTAGCCTTATGAGCTTTGAGACCAAAGAGCAAATACTTGATAAAATCATGCACACGCCTGTTCCTGTATGCCCGCATTGCGGCCAGGCCATGAAAATTTGGGAAGTGCCGCCTGTAAACTTCTCGGACGGTCTGGGATGGGGCGAGCCGTATCTTTTTGTCTGCTTCAATGACGAGTGTCCGCCTTTTGTCTCAGGCTGGAGCCACTTTGAAGAAGAGCACGGACATTGCGCATCCACGCGGTGTTTTTGCTATCCCAGCTCCGGACAGTTTGAGTTCATGCCTGTTTTTTCCAAGGTGGGCGGCACCGGCCAAATTGTGGACGAGGAAATTTTGGCCAAAATGGAACAGGAAAAAGTCGCCATCAAGGAGGGCTTTGCCTCCCTGGCCCAGGCTTACGCTGACAAGGACGCCAAGGTCCCCTTAGCCCTTCTTTTGGACGCCTGCGCTCCCGGCAGGGTCCGCATCAAGGCGGCGGACATGCTGGAGGAGTTGGGCGACGTGGATTGCCTGGAGGCTTTGCTCAATAAAAAATTCGGGAATCGGCTGATTAAGGAGGCTGTGGAAAAAACCATTAAGGCGGTCATGGAACGGACATTCACCAGGGAATGCCCTTATTGTGCGGAGATTGTCAAGCAACGCGCCAAAGTGTGCAAACATTGCGGCAAGGATTTGACGGAATAACCAGCCGCCTTAAACGAAAAATACAAAAGGGCCGGATGAAAGTCCGACCCTTTTTTTTATGCGTTTTTTAGCTTAGTATGCCTTACGGGCGACATTGACGTTGTCCATGTCGTAGGATCTGAATATCAGGCGCTCCCGCATAAGGGCCTTGCCCTCCAGGGGCTCGGGAGTGTAGGCGGCTAAAATATCCCCAGCCCGGCTTTTGTCCGGGACCGAATCTGCGCCCCGCCCCATCTGCTTTCCGGATTTCACGTCCCACAACAGCCATTCGCTCCCGTCTGTAGAAGCGGCTATGGGCGGAATGGGATCTATGCATACCCGGGCCGCGGCGATCACTTCCTTCTGCCGGGAGTCCAAAGAGCCCGCCGCGCATTTGATCACCATCACAGGTTTGCCGTCCACAAAGACTAAGAGGTCCAAGGCGGAGGCATAATCCTGTCCATTCACTTCCACGGATACAGGGTGGTCCACGGAAATGTCGGCCGCAGAAAAGCCTTTTTCCCCCAAAAGAAGCTCCTCGGCCTTTTGGCGATTATCCTCTGCGCCTATATGGGGCGCCAGATTTCCCGTCACCTTGTCGATGATATAAGGCATCTCTTTATCTGAGTTACTCATCTTCACCTTCCTGTTCTTCCGGCCGGCCCTTGGGATAATAGCGCTTGGCGTCCGCCCACAAACCTTCCAGATCGTAAAAATCCCTGGCGGAGTCGTGGAATATATGGACGATGACATCGTCGTAATCCAGGAGCACCCATTGGCCCTCCGTCTTTCCCTCCACGCCCAGGGCTTTTTGCTTGCGTTTTTTCATGTGGCGCTCCACGTGCTCGGCCATGGCCGCCACCTGCCGGTTGGACAGGCCGCTGCATATGACCATGAAGTCCGCCACGGAGGATATGCCGCGTACGTCCAGCCCCACCAGGCCTCGGGCCTTTCTTTGCCCCAAGGCGTCAAAGAACGGAGCCAACTCCTGCGGTAGGTCTTTGCTCATAAATATAGTCCTTGTCGTTTAATATATTTTTCCACGGATTCGGGCGCCAGAAAAGCAATGCTTTTTCCCTGGTTCACGGCCTTGCGAATATGGGTGGCGGAAATATCCAGCGCCGTTGTCTGTGCAAAGTAAATCCGCTTGTTTTCGTGTAAGGCCCTGAAATATCCCTGGTCAGGCTCCGGGACGGCCAAACCCGGCAGGTTCTCCCGGATATACTGTTCCACGTGAAACATTTCCGCCCTGCCCCCCTGCCACGGCCGGGCCAGGACTATGAAGTGCGCCAGGGAAAAAAGGCGCTCATATTCCTTCCAGGTATGAATCTCCAAAAAGGCGTCCAGGCCCAGGATAAAGAAAATCTCCTTGTCAGGGGACTGCAAAGCCTCCAAAGTGGCCACGGTGTAGGATGGGCCTCCCTGGCGTATTTCCATGTCCGAGGCTTCCAGGCCGGCCCTGCCCTCCACGGCCATGCGAACCATGGCCAATCTGTCCCGGGCCGAGGCGGCGGCGCCGTTTTCCTTATGGGGCGGCGTATTGCAGGGAATGAGCACGACTTTATCCAGAGAGAACTTCTCCTGCACCTCCACGGCCATGCGTAAATGTCCGATATGGATGGGGTCGAATGTTCCTCCGTATATTCCTAAGCGCATTCCCGTTTCCCGTCGCTCACGGCTCCAGCCGTGATGGTGCTGTAAATCCCTAAGTTTGGTCCGGCACACAGTCCCATTAGGATATCCTAAATAAGGGAAAATGAAAAGGAAAACCCTGGCCCGGAAAAAGCCCGCAGGAACATGCCGTGCACATGCCCTGTGCATCATAGGTACGGGCGGAGACGGGGCCGCCCTGGAAAAAATCCGTACATCCCCGCTTAAGCCCTTGAAACCGCGTATGTTTGGAATATGCCTGAAACTTGGCGCCAAGATTGCCATAATTGATTACGCGTTGGTTGGATCAATAACTATGGAGGCGTTCATGAAATCGGAAAAACAGGATATATCCGTGTGCGTGGGTCTGCCGGAGGAATACCGAAAGCTACCCCTATTTGTATTCCCTGGGGTTTTCCGGGGTGACTACCATGGCCTTGTCTTTATGAAGCATTTCCCTTTTGACAAAGGCTTTATGGGGAAAACTCCTGATTTGTGAGGTGATTTTTTAAAAAGTGTGAATAATATCATAGATTTCTTCGGTTTCTTATGATACCGCCTATATTTGGTGTAAACGCGCCCTTATTCCCATACCTGAAAACAGGAGACACGCAATGAGGCTGAGAAATCTTTTATCCATATTGGAGAATGCGGATCTAGACGGCCTGCAGCTTAAAGCCAAGCAACTGGATACGGGATATTCCTTTTCGGACATCCAAACCTTTAAGAAGGCCATGGAATCTCTGTCTGCCGTTCCGGTTTTCGAGGCGCCCATCAGCGCTTTGCGGGATTCGGCCATGGGGGCGGAGGAAAAGGATTATCTGGATCAGAGAAACCAGGCGCAGGCGGAGGACATAAAAGAATCCGCGGCCGCCCTGTTCCATGGCGCCAGGGCTCTTTTGCTGACCCTTCGCCAATTGATGCCGGCTGACGCCGCCAATGTGCTGAATATCCAAATCCCCGAGCCCGTAAACATCAAGAAGCTCATGTATGTTTGCAGCAAGCTGGAGAAAACGCTTCAGGGTTCGGTGGTCGGGGATTATACCAAAGGCAAATCCGCCATCTGCCACATCGACCCCGCCGCCAACTGGATTGAAATCGACGTGGGCACGGAAGCCGCCCTCTGTCTGGCCGGCGATTTGGCCTGGTCCGCCGCTGTGGTTTACGGCAAATATCAGGAAGCCAAAATTTTTGAAGAGCATGTAAGGGCTCTGAAATTAAAGCCGGAAAGCCTGGAGGATATCAAGAAAGGCCAAAACGAGGCCATCGTGCGTCTGATCCATATGGAAAGCCACAACCTGGTGGAAAGGCATTTGAACGGAAACGGCGGCCAGATGGAAAAGCTCAAGATTCCCATCAAGTTGATGGCGGATCTTATCAAGGACGGAGTCCGGGTATATCCTCCGGAAGATGCTACTGACAATGTTAAAGCCTTATTCCCGGACTATGACAAACTGGGCGAAATAGAATCCCGGGCGCCTGTCAAAAAGAAGGCGCCCGAACCCGAGCCGGAACCGCAGCCGGAAGAGCCTGTGGAGCTGGACGTGCAGCCCGAACCCATTGAAGCAGAAGCGGCTGAAGAGGCGCCCGAAGAAAAGGCTGACGAAGCCCCCGAAGCCCCTGAAGCCGACAAATCAAAAGCCGAAACGCCAAAACCGGTTACCGAGCCTAAGGTTCCGGTTTTGCCCAAGCAGGCGAGCTTTAACGATACTGTAGATTTGGAAGTCTAATCCCATGCATGTTTGCGAAGCGCGCCTGCGGGTGGACCTTTTCCCGGATGTGGATGTTTATCCTTTTAACCTGGATGTCTTCACGAAGACGGAAAGCCTGGAATTTACGCGGCCTGTGACCTTTTTTACTGGGGAGAACGGCACGGGGAAATCCACGTTGTTAAAGGCTATCTGTCAAAGGTGCGGCATCCACATCTGGGAGGGCGCCCATAGGGTTCGCCTGGAAAACAATCCTTGGGAAAAGACCCTGTGGAAGGCCGTGCAGGTGACCTGGGAACGAGGCCGGGTTTCCGGGGCTTTTTTTGGGTCCCAGATTTTCCAGAACTTCGCGTTTTTGGTGGAAGAGTGGGAAACCACCAGCCCGGGCGTCCTGGAGTATTACGGAGGGAAGTCCCTGGTAACCCAATCCCACGGCCAATCCTTGATGTCCTTTTTCTCAGCCGTGACCAAAAGGCCGGGGTTGTATTTTTTGGACGAGCCGGAGACCGCTTTATCCCCAAAGACTCAATTGGTTCTTCTGGACCTGCTTGCCGAGGCCAATGAAAAAGGGGAGTCCCAGTTTATTATTGCGTCCCACTCCCCCATATTGATGAGTTGCCCCGACTCCGTCATATACAGTTTCGACCAGGCGCCTATCGGCCCTATCGCCTATAAGGACACGGACCATTTCAAGGTCTACGCCGACTTTATGGAGGGTATGAAATAAGCCTTTTTTCCGGCGCCCCCCTCCCCTGCTGTCACTCCCTCCTTGACAGTCCGGCCTGCTTGTGGTTCTTGAGAGTCCATGAAAGTTTTGCTCATATATCCCCCCTTCCTGAACAAAAGGGTTTCCTCCGATGACGTGGCTTCCGTTCCCATAGGCTTGTATCATGTAGCGGCCGTATTGCGGGATGCAGGGCACGACGCCCAAGTGGCGAACTGGCACATGCCCAACCTGGACATGGCCAAGGCCGTGCAGACCATTGAGTCCTTCGGGCCGGCGGTGGTGGGGTTTTCCATTGTCAACGGCAACCGGTTCGGCGCCCTGGACATGGCCGCCATGCTCAAGGAAAGAAATCCCAACCTGACCATTGTTTTAGGAGGAATTGGCGCAACCTTTTTATGGGAGCATTTTCTTACGCACTTCCCCCAGGTGGATTATGCGGTTGTTGGCGAAGGCGAGGAGGCCATGGCCTCTCTGGTGAAATGCCTGGAAATCGGAGATTCCCGGGGTATAACTGATATACAGGGAGTCGCCGCCAGGGTGGACGGCGCGCCGGTTTTGACGGAGCAAAAGGGATATATAAGGGATATTGACGCCTTGCCCCGGCCTTCCAGGTTTTACAAGTTTCAGCACCTGTCCCTTTCCCGCGGATGCCCTCACAACTGCACCTTTTGCGGATCCCCCAAGTTCTGGGGCCGGACCATGCGTTTTCACTCGGCGGATTATTTTGTACGCCAGCTTCACACCCTGGCTAAATCCGGCGAAAAGTTCTTTTACGTCTCCGATGACACCTTTACCTTAAAAAAAGACTTGGTCATCAGGGTTTGTAAAGAAATTATCGAGGCGGGCCTGGATATATCGTGGAACGCCATCAGCCGGGTGGACCGGGTGGACGAAGACATCCTTTACTGGATGCGGAAGGCCGGATGCATCCAGATAAGCTACGGGGTGGAAAGCGGCTGCGAGACCACGCGCGACATGTTGAACAAAAATATGTCCACCCAGGATATTTTGCGGGCTTTTGAACTGACTATCCGTTTCGGCATCTTGTCCAGAGCTTATTTTATATACGGATGTCAGGGGGAAGGCCCTGAGGTGCTGCAAGCCAACCTGGACCTCATGGACGCCATCAAGCCTTTAGGCGCCGTGTTTTATATCCTGGATATATTCCCAGGAACCAGGCTGTATGAAGAGTATCTGCAAAAAAACAACCTCACGGACGACATCTGGCTGAAACGGGTGGAAGACATCATGTACTGGGAGTCGGACCCCGCCCTCACCCAGGATTTGATTGAAGAAACCGGCGACGCCCTGCGAAATCATTTTTATCGAAATCTTCCTGATTATGTATACAGCCTGCAATTGGAAAACAATCCGGATTTGACCATGGAGCACAGCGATTTTTACTCCCGCCTGGGCATGACCTTCACCGTGGGCGATTATGCTAATGACTCCCGCATCTCCAACGCATCCGGGGTTGGGGAATTTTTATTTGAAAAGGCCCTTACTTTTGCACAGGACCCACGGGCCTACCTTGGATTGGGATTGCTCCGCCAGAAATGCGGCCAGTTTGAAAAAGCCTTGGATATTCTGGAAAAGGCCCTGGAGCTGTTTCCCAACGACCAACAAATCCGCCTTTGCCTGGGGACCAACCTCATGAACCTGGGCGCCTTTGGCCGGGCATTGAAGCATTTTGAGCTACTACCCCACCTTCCCGGGGCCATTAAATACGCCGAACAATGCCGGGCGTGCATAGCGGGTTCTTACAGATAGCTGAAAATTATTTTTATCAACTCTTCCATTGATTTTACGGGCAATAACCTGAATTATCGGGTTTGCCCTTGACTTCCTATTGAATTCATAACAAAACCCTAACAAAAATTGTTTTGCAGGCTTTGGCTTGCAACCAATAATCACTCAAATTAGGAAGCGCATAATCATGCCCGAAACAGTAGTACTTATTGCAGGCTTTCTGCTCGGCTTTTATATGTCCTGGAACATTGGCGCCAACGACGTAGCCAACTCCATGGCCTCGGCCGTGGGCGCCAAGGCTATTACTGTAAGGCAAGCTGTTGTAATTGCAGGAGTATTGAATATTGTAGGCGCCGTTTTCATAGGCTCTCACGTAACTCAGACCATCCGAAAAGGCATTGTTTCCACCGAAGTGCTTGCGGACCCTCACATGGCTCTGGTGGGCGCTCTATCCGCTTTGTTGGCCGCGTCCCTATGGATCAGTTTTGCAACATGGCGTTCCTTGCCGGTTTCCACTACGCATTCCATTGTGGGATCCATGATCGGTTTTGGAATCATGGCTTCGGGATTTTCGGTAATCAACTGGGGCAAGCTTGGCCAGGTTGTGGCCAGTTGGGTTATTTCTCCCGTATTCGCCATGGTGCTTTCTTTTCTTATGTTCAAATTTATAGTGGGTCTGATTTTATCCAGGGAAGACCCCTTTGAAAGAGCTATACGATGGTCTCCTTTGTTTGTAGGGATCGCCTTTTTTGTGGTTCTTCTTTGTTTCCTATTTAAAACGCCTTTGGGAAAAACCTTTTCCATCAGCACGCCCATGGCCTTAAGCCTGGCTTTCGGCCTTGCTTTGATCTTCGGGTTTATCGGCAAGTTTCTTCTTGTGAAATTCATTCCTTCCGACAATCCGGATGGGACGGAGGAGGTTTTCAGGAAGATTCAAATCGGCACGTCCTGTTACGTGGCCTTGGCTCAGGGCGCCAATGACGTGGCCAACGCAATCGGTCCTTTGGCGCTGGTGTATTTTTTGGTTAAAGACGGCAACGTGGGCGCCAGCCTGCCCGTGCCCTGGTTTTTACTGCTTTTCGGCGGCATAGGCATAGCTCTGGGAGTCGCCATGGCCGGCGAACGCGTCATGAAAACCATTGGCGAAAAAATTACCACTCTGACTAATACACGCGGTTTTGCGGTGGATTTTTCAGCCGCTACCACGGTGATGGTAGCCTCCAAAATGGGCTTGCCGGTATCCACCACTCATGCCGCTGTGGGCGGCGTCCTTGGCGTGGGATTCGCCGGCGGCGTGGACGCAGTAAACGTAGGCATCATCGGCAAGATTGTCTTGTACTGGGTGCTTACGGTTCCGGCGGCCGCTTTGACCAGCATGTTTTTGTTCCTGATTTTAGAACCCATACTATAAGAGAAGGAGTTCTCCATGCGTATACCGTTTTCGAGTCTATTCGTTACATCACCGTTTGAGGGGCTTCAGGAACATGCGGAAAAGGTGAAGGAATGCGCCTGGGCTTATCAGCAAGGCATAGAATGCTACGTTACGGACAAGTGCGAATCCTTTGAAAAATTTCGCCACGAAGTCATCCGGTTGGAGCATGAAGCCGACGCCATAAAAAGGCGGGTCAGGGGCCATTTGCCGAAAAACACCATGCTTCCTGTGAGCAAGTTTCTCATATTCAGGTATATCCGGGAGCAGGACTGTGTTCTGGATTCCGTAAAGGACTCCCTGAACTGGTTGTCTTATCGTCCCCAGAACGCGATTCCCAAGGAATTGGAGAAGGATTTCTTCCTGCTTGTGGACTCAGTGGTGACTCCCATTGAAGAACTTTCGGCGATGGTTCAGGAAGCCAGGGAATACTTCAGTACGTTCTCCGAAAAGCAGAGAATCAAAGCCAAGGAAATCATCGCCACCATGCGTAGCCTGGAGCATGAGGCCGACATTTGCGAAGACCGGTTGAACCGGAAGATTTTCACCTGCGACGCAGATCCCATAACGGTTATGCATCTTCTTAAGCTGACGGAAATCACGGGCTCCATCGCAGACCACGCGGAAAACGCTGGAGATATGATGCGGGCCATGCTTGCGAAATAAAACCGGGCTGAAAATTCCTTCTACATATAAAACCGGATGGGAATATCCCTGTCCGGTTTTCCAATTTTTACATGCGGCGGATAAAACCTAATCTGAAGCCGTTCTTCCGGGCGCACGGATATTTTTCCCGCTCAATGACGACTCTCAGCCGAAGCTCCTCTTCCATACACAAATAGGCTTGGCAAAATTCAAGCGGGGGAAGCAAAAAGCCGATAGTACATGGAGGAGGGCATTCTTTGGACCGGGAAGAAAGCCGCCGCCGCTGTCTGCGCCCCCGAGAGGGGCCAAAACTCAGGCATGGGCGCAGACCAACCATAACATATCAAAAAAACAAGAAAAATATTGATCTGTCTGTCCGTAACTGGCACAATGCAAACATAGTGAGGTTTACGGCTGTCAGATTCCCTGCTGGCCGAATCCGGGGTAAACGCGGATAATTGCACTGCCTTAATGAGTATATGCTTTTTATAAGGTTATGATAATTCATGAAAAAATATCGCCTTGCGGATTTGATTGATGTTGCCGCGCTTCAAAGGATGGCCGACTCTTTATATCAATCAACAGGCATGCCCACAGGAATTATTGACGCGACGGACAATTCGATCATTGTCGGGTCAGGGTGGCAAGACATTTGCCTTAATTTTCATCGCGCCTGCCCCAAGACCAAACACAGATGCCAAAAAAGCGATGACTATATTAAGGATCATCTAAAAATTGGAGAATTTAGCAAGTATAAATGCCATAACGGTTTATGGGATATTGGCACGCCCATCGTCGTTCACGGCAGACATCTGGCTACGATGTTCCTGGGACAATTTTTTTTTGAAGGCGAGGCGCCGGAAAGAAACTTTTTTGTTGAGCAGGGAGTAAAATTTGGATTTGATCTTGATGCATACCTTGAGGCTCTGGATCAAGTGCCTAGTTTTACGCCAGAAAAAGTTGAATACATACTTGCCTACAACAAATCGCTAGCCCGTTTTATCATGGACCTGGCAGAAGGCGCCCTTTCCCGAAAAAAAGCAAAAAAACAGCTTTGGGAGCAAAATGAGGTCATGCAGGCAGTTCTGGAACACACCCACATGATGGCGGTGTATCTGGACCGGCGCTTCAATTTCGTATGGGTCAACCAGGCTTACGCCAAAACCTGCAAGCATGATCAGTCGTTTTTTCCAGGAAAAAATCATTTTGATCTTTATCCGCATCCTGAGAATCAAGCCATTTTTCAGCGTGTGATTGAAACGGGAGAGCCTTTTTTCGTTGAAGCTAAAGCCTTTACATTTCCAGATCAGCCTGAACGCGGAGTAACCTATTGGGATTGGAGTTTGGCGCCCACAAAGGATAATTCCGGCAAGATAAACGGCTTGGTTTTCACATTGCTCGAGGTGACGGAACGCATCTTATCTGAAAAACGATCCCAAAAAAGCGAGGAAAATTTTCGCACTCTCATTGAAAATGTGATTGATTGGGTTTGGGTGGTGGATAAGGATGGGACTTATACTTACGTGAGTCCTCAGGCGAAGGACCTGATAGGATACGAAATCAATGAAATCCTGGGCAGGACCCCATTTGATTTCATGTCTCAAACAGAAGCTGCAAGGGTCGCCCCCATTTTTTTCAAAGCCGTGAATAACCGTGAAAAAATCATAGCATTGGAAGACTCGTTATTAGCCAAAAATGGGTCTGAAGTCGTTTTTGAAACCAACGCAGCCCCCATATACAATATGGAAAACGCTTTCATCGGATATATGGGAACCTGCCGCGATATCACGCTGCGAAAGCATGCGGAAAAGGAAAGGCGGCTCAATGAAATCCGCCTGGAAGCCCTCATGCAATTGAATGAATCCGGGCCAACTGATCCGGATGAGCTATCCCGATTTGCTCTTGAAAAAAGCGCCTTGCTCACGGACAGCAATATTGGCTTCATCAATTTTCTGTCTGATGATGAAAAGCATATAACCCATTCCGTTTACACCAAAAACACTTTGGCGCACTGCCGCCCGCCCAAGGAAATCCAAGCCTTTGAAATTGCAAAATGCGAGCTGCTGTCCGAGACCCTTCGCAAGCGGCAGCCCATTATAGTGAACGAAAACCCTGAGGAGCGCGCCGCCGCGGCTGCCTTTTCATCCGGGCTGCCCCTGGTTCGGCGCTTTATATCCATTCCGGTTTTTGAGGAAGATCGCATGGCGGCTATCGCCGCTTTGGGCAACAAAGAACAGCCATACACCCGGGAAGATGTTCGTCAGTTTAGGCTTTTCATGGACGGCCTGTGGCGGATTCTTCAAAGGAAGCGAATAGAAAACACGCTCAAAATAAGTGAAATGCGCTTCCGGGAGCTTGCGGAACTACTCCCTGAAACCATATATGAAACGGACTTAGAGGGGAATCTGACCTTTGTAAATCCTCAGGCATTCCAAATGTTCGGATATACCCAACAGGATTTTGATTCTGGTTTGAACGCATTTCAAATGATAATTGAAGAGGATCTTGCTAGAGCCAAAGAGAACTATTGGAAAATAATCCAGGGCGAAACGGTTGAGGTTACGGAGTATACAGGACGAAAAAAAGACGGGACCACTTTCCCCGCCCTTTTCCGTTCTTCGTCAATCCAAAGAAATAGCGAAATCGTGGGTCTGAGGGGCTTTATTATTGACATTACACAAAAACAACAAATGCAAGCCCAACTCGAGCACTCGCGGAAAATGCAAGCCATTGGCGCCCTGGCAGGAGGTGTTGCCCATGAATTCAATAATATGCTGACCATCATTATGGGCAATGCAGAGCTGGCCGCTGAGGACATCCCCGGATGTAATGCGGCTGCAGAGCAATTAAAGGAAATACAAAAGGCGTCGTTGCGGGCCAAGGAGGTGGTGCAAAGGTTGTTAAACGTCGCCCGCAAATCCCACTCCGCCCGAAAGCCAACCCGAATTGCGGAAATTCTATATGAATCTCTTGATTTGCTTCAAAGAACCATCCCAAGTACAGTTTCCATCCGCCAAAAAATTTCTTGCACGGCCGAGACAATTTTAGCGGATTCCACCGAAATCCATCAGGTGGTCCTTAATCTTTGCACAAACGCCCAACACGCCCTGCATGAAGAGACGGGCGTCATTAACGTGAGTCTGGAGCCCATCACCCTGGATCAAGCGATGGGGACGCAATTCAACCGCCTTGAACCTGGGCCCTACGCCAAGCTGATTATATCCGACACAGGTGAAGGCATTCATCCGGACATCATGGAACGTGTATTCGAACCCTACTATACCACCAAGGAAATCGACAAAGGGCTCGGCATGGGGTTGGCGGTTGTTGATGGAATCATCAAAAAGCATGAGGGCGCGATCCATATTAAAAGCGAAGTCGGGAAAGGGACGACCGTTGAGGTGTTTTTTCCTTTGATCGAGACGCAAGCAGATATAAAGACCGCCCAAAAAAAAACTCTGCCCGCAAGCACGGAGCGCGTTTTATTAATTGATGACGAACCATCCATTTTGAAAATGCTCACTCAAATGATCAACCGCTATGGCTACGAAGTGACCGGAAGTTCTTCCAGCGTGGAGGCGCTGGAATTGTTTCGGAGGCAGCCCCATGGGTTTGATCTGGTGATTACCGACATGTCGCTGCCCCATATGCCCGGAGACCGGCTGGCTCGGGAAATGATGCGAATAAGGCCGGACATTCCCGTCATTCTTTGTACAGGCCACAATGAGCGTATGAACGAAAAAAAGGCCCTGAATCTGGGAATCAAGGCCTTTATAACAAAACCCTTTTTAAAAAATAATATAGTGCAAACAATTCAGGATGTACTGAAAAATGCCTGATCTGAAATTGCATGCGTCCATAAACCACAGTTGTTGAATCAGCTTCTGATCTGGCCCTGGCCTTCCACAACAAACTTGGTTGCAGTGAGCTCTTCCACGCCCATGGGTCCGAATGCATGCAGCTTGGAGGTGCTGATGCCTATCTCCGCGCCCAGGCCCAACTGGCCTCCGTCGTTGAACCGGGTGGAGGCGTTGACCATAACCGCCGAAGCGTCCACCTCGCGGCAAAAGCGCTTGGCTCTGGTGTAGTTGTCTGTGACAATGGTTTCGGTATGAAGCGAGCCGTATTTGGCGATATGATCCATGGCTTCGTCCATATCCTTAACTACCTTGACCGCCAGAATCAGATCCAAAAATTCCGCAGGCCAGTCTTCTTCCTGGGCGGGCTTGGCGTCTTTAAGGATTGCGCAGGTTTTGGGGCAGCCTCTGAATTCCACGCCGTCCCTGCTCAATACTTCACAGACCTTGGGCAGAAAAGCCGCCGCCTCGGCCTCATTGACCAGCAAGGTTTCCACGGCATTGCAGACGCCGGGACGCTGCACCTTGCCGTTTTGGCAAATGTTTACCGCCATGTCGTGGTCCGCCGACCGATCCACATACACGTGGCACACGCCCTTGTAATGCTTGAGCACGGGAATGCTGGAGTTGGCCACCACAAAACGAATGAGTCCCTCCCCTCCCCTGGGGATGACCAGATCGATGTATTCTTCCTGTGTCAGCAGTTCCTTGACCGCCTCGCGGTCCGTCATGGGAACAAGCTGCACCACGGTTTCGGGCAGGCCGTTTTTAGCCAGGGCTTTTGCGATAACCTGCCCCAGCGCCCGGTTGGAATGAATGGCTTCGGAGCCGCCCCGGAGGACCACGGCGTTTCCGGCTTTGAGACAAAGGCCTGCCGCGTCTATGGTTACGTTGGGGCGGGATTCGTAGATCATGCAGACAACGCCCAGGGGGATGCGCATTTTCCCCACGGATAAGCCGTTGGGGCGCTGCCACATCTTAACCATGGAGCCGACAGGATCGGCCATGGCGGCCACCTCAATGAGGCCCTGAGCCATGGATTCAATGGTGGCTTCCTTGATGGTCAAGCGGTCGATCATGGCGGAGCTAAGGCCGCTTTCCTTGGCCGCCTCCAAATCCTTGGCGTTTTCTTGGTATAAAAAGGATGCTTCTTCCTTAAGCAGGGCGGCAATGTCTGTGAGCACCTTGTCCTTCACCTGGCCCGAACATTTGCCAATTTCCCGGGAGGCCGCGCGAGCCGCCTTGGCCATATCGAGTATGATTTCGTTTACACTCACGGATTTTCCTCCTGATCTTCAAATGTAACGACTAAATTGTCGCGATGAATCACTTCGTCATAAGCTTTATGCTTTAAAATGCATTCCAGTTCGGAGCTTGGCTTGCCCTTGATCTTTCTGGCGTCGGCCGAAGAATAATTGGTAAGCCCTATCCCCAATTCCCGGCGATCCAAGTCCACCACGCGAACCGGAGCGCCTACCCCAAAGGCGCCTTCTACGGCCTTGATGCCCACAGGCAACAGGCTTTTGCCGTTATTAACCAGGGCGTTGGCGGCGCCATTATCGATCATGAACAGGCCCTTGGGATTGGCTGCAAAGCCCAGCCAGCATTTTTTGCCCGCCATTTTTTTACTTTTCGGAGCGAAAAGGGTCCCTACTTCCTCCCCATCGAAAATTTTCTTTAAGATGCCTGAAGTCGCCCCGCCCGCCACAATCATTGGTATGCCGGCGGCATGCGCTTTTTTGGCGGCGATTACCTTAGAGGCCATGCCTCCGGTGCCGTGCTGGCCTGTATGGCAACTTGCCGATTGCTCCAGGGCTGAGGTTATCTTTTCGACGTAAGGGACTATCTTGGCGTCTGAACAGGTTCTGGGGTCGCTGGTGTACAATCCGTCGATATCCGTCAGATTGATCACCACGTCCACATCCAGCAATTGAGCGATCATGGCGGACAGGTTGTCGTTATCCCCGAATTTTAACTCAGCAACCACCACCGTATCGTTTTCGTTGATAATAGGCAACACCTTCCAGGCTAATAGGGTCTGAAGGGCGTTTCGAGCGTTCAGGTAACGTCTGCGGGCCGCCAGGTCGTCTCGAGTAAGCAGCACCTGGGCGACCTTTACATTATGCTCTTCAAAAGCCAGTTCATATTCATTGATAAGGCTGGCCTGCCCCACAGCGGCTGCAGCTTGCTTTTCCGGTATTTCCGTAGGCCTCTTGGCAAGCTGCATCTTGCGTACGCCCGCGGCCACGGCGCCGGAGGATACCAGGATGATTTCCCGGCCTGTAGCATGCAGCTCCGCCAGTTGCTGGGAAAGATTTTTGACCATTTTCAAATTAAGGCCGGTTTCTTCGGTCAATATGCCTGAGCCGACCTTGACCACCACCCGTTTGACGCAGGAAAAAAACTCCTTGCGATTGCCGGCGCCTGAAAATACAGCGCCATTGTTATTGGCTTGGCCTTTCATAATAAACCTGAATTCTATAGGAAATGATAAAAAAAGCTGGCTGCTGACCTAATTAAAATAAATCAGGATGGTCGGCGGCCCGGTTCGCGGAGTTGGGCGAATATGGCTTCAATAAGTTCGTCCAGTCCCTCCCCCAATATAGCAGAAATCTGCAATACCTGCAGATTCCCACAAGATTGCTTAAAAAGGCAAGCGCCTTCTTCAGCTTCGGGAAGGTCCATTTTATTTAAAACCACTATTTGGGGCTTTTCGCCCAGAGCCTGATCATAGGAACTGAGTTCCTTATTGATGGCCTGGTACGATGCCAAAGGGTCTTCGGCAGTCACCTGCGAGGCGTCGATGAGATGGATAAGAAGGCGGTTGCGCTCTATATGACGCAAAAACCGGTGGCCAAGGCCTGCGCCTTGGGCGGCGCCTTCAATAAGGCCGGGGATATCGGCGATGACAACAGGCTCTCCGTAGGGATCCTGAAGCACTCCAAGACTGGGAGCAAGGGTGGTAAACGGATAGGCGCCGATTTTGGGTCTTGCTGCGGTAAGGGCTGTGATGAGGCTGGATTTGCCTGCGTTGGGCAAGCCCACCAAGCCGACGTCCGCCAGAAGTTTGAGTTCCAGCCTGAGGGTTTTCTCCTCGCCTTCCTCGCCTTCCTGTGCGAACCTGGGAGCTCGGTAGGTAGAGGAGGTAAAGTGCTTGTTGCCTTTACCTCCCCTACCGCCGTGACAAACTATACACCGTTCCTCTTCAACAGAAAGATCCGCTATGATTTCGGATGTTTCCGCATCGCGGACAATCGTACCCACGGGCACTTCAATGAGGAGATCCTCCCCATTTTTTCCGTGTCGGTTGGCTCCACTGCCGTATCCTCCACGTTGCGCCTGGAAACGATGTTTATAACGAAAATGATAGAGGGTGTGTTTGGCTCGCGTAGCGACAAGCACCACGTCTCCGCCCTTGCCTCCGTTGCCTCCATCCGGTCCGCCCCTAGGGATAAACCTTTCGCGCCGGAAGCTGACACACCCTCTTCCGCCATCGCCTGATTGTACAATCAAGGTGGCTTCGTCTACGAATTTCACACCGGGTATACGCTCACTTTTTTCTTGTCGCGGCCCTTGCGTTCGTAGGCGACTTTGCCATCGATGGTGGCGAACAAAGTGTAATCGCGGCCCATGCCCACGTTTTCGCCGGGATGAATTCTGGTGCCCACCTGGCGAACCAGGATATTGCCGGCCCGAACGATTTCTCCGCCGTAGCGTTTTACGCCCCGGCGTTGGCCGTTACTATCCCTGCCGTTTCTTGAGCTACCGCCAGCTTTCTTATGTGCCATGACTCAATACTCCTGATATCGTTTAGGCTCCGGCCTCAATTTTATTGATCTTGAGAGCCGTGAAAGGCTGCCGGTGACCTTGTTTTTTCCTATAGCCTTTGCGCCTTTTAAACCTGAAGACCAAGACTTTTTTGGCTTTGCCCTGTTCTACTATCTGGGCGTCTACAGCCACATTTTCCACAGTGGGCTGACCCACCTTCACGTTTTCGCCGTCGGAAAAAAGCAGGACCTGGTCCAGGCGCACGGTGTCTCCGACCTCGCCGGGGAGTTTTTCCACCCGGACGATTTCGCCTTCACCTACTTTGTATTGTTTTCCGCCGGTAGCTATTACGGCATACATTGTTATTTAAACCTCCTTGACATCATTTCAAAAAACCGGTCAAGCAAAACCGATCTTATAAAGACAAAAATCCGACCTGTCAACGGAAAAAGAATCAACCACCGGATATTGGGGCGGAGTCCATGAACTCCATAATCTCAAACCGTTCAATATGCAGGGCGGGATCCGCCTGAATTAAAATAGGCGTTTCGATCCGCTGCTCCAAAGAAAGGACGGTGATGTTTTCCTCTTCCAATAAGAATCGGGCTATTTCCGGATGCGCCTTTACGGATATCCGGGATCCCTGGATATCGTAGGATTGGCGCAGAATTTCCCTGTAAATATTGTGGCAGATGCTCTTTTTGGAAAGGACGATGCCCTCTCCTTCGCAATAAGCGCAAGGCTCTGACAACTGGCGATTGATATTTTCCCGGGTCCGTTTCCGGGTCATTTGAATCAATCCCATTTCCGACATGGGCAGAACGTTGGTGGTGCTCCGGTCCTTTTTCAGGGTTTCCACCAGAACCTGATACACTTTATCCCGGTCTTCCAGCTTCTCCATATCTATAAAATCAATGACGATGATTCCGCCGATATCCCTCAACCGCAACTGATAGGCGATTTCCTTCAGCGCCTCCAGGTTGGTTTTGAGAATGGTTTCGGAAAGATCCCCCTTGCCCACATAACGGCCGGTGTTTACGTCGATGGAAACCAGGGCTTCGGTCTCCTCAATCACTATGTAGCCGCCGGACTTGAGCCAAACCTTTTTTCGGCCCAAACGGGAGATATCCCCTTCCAGTTGATAGGCGTCGAAAATAGGCTCGCGGCGATCGTAATACTGTACGGCGTCGCGCAATCCGGGCATGTTGGGCTCCAGAAAATCCTGAATTTCCCTGTACCCTCTTTCTGAGTCAATCACCAGCCTGTCCACTTCCTTGGTGAACAGATCCCTGACCGACCTCAGACTGGCTGAAAGCTCCTGATGCAGCAAAGACGGGGCGGAGCACTGCCAATAGCGATGGACCACGCGTTTCCAGACCCTGGTGAGAAATTCCACCTCGTGGGTGAGTTTTTCAGGCCCTATTCCTTCGCACACGGTGCGGACGATGTAGCCAAAAGGCTCCACCCGGGCTTCCATCAATTGCTCTTTTAAGCGGTTGCGCTCTCCGGAATCTGTGATGCGGCGGGACACCCCAATATGATTGGTGGTGGGCATGAGCACCAAAAAGCGACCGGGAATGGTAATTCGGGAAGTGACTCTGGCGCCTTTTTTTCCAATGGGCGACTTAGCCACCTGCACCATGATCTCCTGGCCTTCCCGGATCATATCTTCTATGCTGGGCCGAATGCGGGGAGGCCTGATTATTCTGGCGGCTTCCTCAATTTCATCGTCATCGTCCTCGGCGTCCAGCAGAATGACTTCCTGATCCTCCTCCTCATCTTCATGAATGAGGGGGGAGCCGGTTTCATCGGAAGGAAAATCCATGACCACGTCGTCAACATATATAAAGGCGGCCTGATCCAGACCTATATCCACAAAAGCGGCCTGCATGCCGGGCAAAACCCGCATGACCCTGCCCTTATATATATTGCTGACGATATCGGACTCTCCGGTGCGTTCGATATATAACTCAGCAAGAGCGCCGTCCTCCACCAGAGCCACCCTGGTTTCAAATCCGGCGTCATTAATTATCAGTTTTTTTTCCATTGCATTTTTACCCCTTATTACTAAGGGTCAACTCCCTGCGTTGGATGCAGGCTGCTTAACCACGCGGCATCCCGCCAACGATTCGGGAGAGAGTCCCAATATATGACCGAGAATCTCCATGGGCCGGATGCTCTTTCCCGGAATATTTTTTACAGACAAGAAAAAGGCTCCATCCCCCATTGATTGTATTTCAACCAATTGGGCCAGATCAAGCTCCCATTGCTTTCCCTTATGATTCGTATGCGTTACAATATACTCTTTCGCCTCGCTAAAGGCCATTATTTTTTCATCATGCTCCGGCTCGAGCCTAACCTTGTAATATATAACGTCCGGCTCTCCCGCCCTGGCTCCTTTGGTAAAGGGTTCGCACCGGAACGCTTCCAAACCCTCGGGCAGCCGCCCTTCAAGGCGCTCCAACATGTACTCGGGCTGAAAGCGGCTGTCTACAGTTATGATAAAATTTTCTTCCAGGCTTTCCATTCCCACCGGCAAGGCCTGAGAAAACGAGACCTTGGGCATGGGGTGGAATCCCTTGGAATACATCATGGGTATGCGCGCTCTTCGCAAGGCTCTGTGCACCTGGCTGATCATTTCCAAATGGCCCAGGTGGCGGGCGTCGTCTGTTTTGGAATAATAAACCATCAGCTTCCTATAGTTTATATTCTCCGAGCCCTCCTCGGATTCCTGGTTTTCGACTTTTTCAGGACTTTTTGAAAATATAGGCTGTATATTGGAAAAATCGCACACCCCGCAACCGGAGCAGGTTTCCTTGCTGCAGCCCGGGGTTTTTTCCACGTCCAGGGCCTTTTGCAACTCCTTTTGGAGGAATTTCTTCGTGGCGCCCATGTCTATATGATCCCAGGGCAAAGGCTCTTCCGTCGGTTTGCCGCCTATATAGTCGTCCGGATTTATGCTGTCGGCCTCCATGAGTTCCCGCCACAGATGAAAATCAAAATGATCGGACCAGCCGTCAAACCGGGCGCCTTTATTCCAGGCGTCGACCAGCAAAGGGGCCAGTTTTCTGTTCCCACGGGAAAATACCCCTTCAATAACGCTGACCTGGGGATTTTGCCATTTTGTTTTAACGCCGGGCCGTTTAAGCCTGTCTTTGATGTAATCCAGGCGCTCCCACGCCTCCTCAATGGAAATCTGGCGAGCCCATTGAAACGGAGTGTGCGGCTTAGGCACGAACACCCCGATGCTGGCGGTGATGTCGGCTTTCTTTCCGGCCAAATCCTTTAATTTGTGCACCAGGTCCACGATGCCCTGGACGTCTTCCTGGGTTTCCGTGGGAAGGCCGATCATGAAATACAGCTTAATCAGCTTCCACCCCATATAGAAAGCGTCGGAAACGGTTTGAATGATTTCCTCTTCGCTGATGTTTTTATTGATGACGTCCCGCAAGCGCTGGGTTCCGGCTTCCGGCGCTATGGTAAATCCCGTCTTACGGACCTTTTTGATCTCTTCCATCAAAGGGCGGGTAAGGGTTCCCGCACGCATGGATGGTAAAGAAACCGCCACCTGCTGCTTGCTGAATTCCTTCATGATTCCGCTCATGAGCCAATCCAGACAGGAATAATCCCCCACGCTTAAGGACAGGAGGGATATGTCCTCATACCCGGTTTGAGTCAGGGATTTGCGGGCATACTCCATGAGGTTCTCCGGCGTTCTCTCCCGCACTGGCCTATAAATCATCCCGGCCTGGCAAAAACGGCATCCCCTGCCGCACCCGCGGGAAATTTCCAGGCGCAGCCGATCATGCACCGGATTGGAATAAGGAACGATGGGATCTATAGGGAAATACGTTGCATTTAAATCCGGAATAATCGTTCTTTTGACGGAGCTTTGCTTGCCGGGCTTAGGAGTGAGTTTTTCTGATACTGCGTCAAACTCAAAATGGGAAGGTACGTAGACTCCGCGGATTTCGGCCAGTTTGTCCAGAAGATCGCTTTTTACAGGATTTTCCTTATTTTTCCATTCCAGCCAAGCATCAGCCATTTCGAGGATGGCTTCTTCTCCGTCTCCAATCAATATAGCGTCAAAAAAATCGGCAATCGGCTCCGGATTGCAGGCGCACGGACCGCCTCCTATGATTAAAGGTTGATCATCGCCGCGATCTTTAGAGTAAAATGGAATTCCGGACAGATTCAACATAGTGAGCATATTGGTGTAATTAAGCTCATAAAGCAGGCTGATTCCTATCCAGTCAAAATCCTTTAAAGGACGATGGCTTTCCAAAGTGAAGAGATCAATTTTTTCTTCGCCCAGCAGTTTTTCAAGGTCGTCGTCAGGCGCGTAAACCCTTTCGGCCAGGATGTCTTCCCTGCCGTTTAAAATGCTGTAGAGAATCTGAATTCCGAAATGGGAGGTTCCAATTTCATAAAGATCGGGAAAAGCCAGTGCGACCTGCAGTTTAACCTCTTCGGGCGACTTATGGACGGAATTGATCTCTGTTCCCAGGTATCTTCCGGGCCTGCGGACCCGGGTCAATATTTTGTCTTTTTCCAGTTTATTCATAGCAGCTGACGCTAATACTACGTCCGATTTTCCCCCTCAAACAGGGATCTAAAAAATTACATTGGGGGAGACTCAATAAAAATGAGTTCTCCCCCAAAAAAAAATAATCAAGCGGAATTTCACCTGAAATCAAATATCCAGCTGGGTGACCTCCAAGGCGTTGCTCTGGATGAAATCCCTGCGGGGCTCCACCTCGTCGCCCATCAACAGGCGGAACATTTCGTCCGTCTCAATGGCGTCTTCCACCTTGACTTTGACCAGCCGTCTTTTTTCAGGATCCATGGTGGTTTCCCACAGTTGGTCCGGGTTCATTTCGCCCAAACCTTTGTACCGCTGCAGGCTGATGCCTTTTTTGGACTCTTCCATCAAGTGATGAAGCAGTTCTTCCTTATTGGGCAGCTCCACTGTTTTTTCTTCGTCTTTGCCCCTGGACCAAACAACAAAGGCGTCGCCGTTTGCATCCAAGGCTCTTTTGCTGAGCACAGCGCATTTTTGAAAATCGGATGAATAAATAAAACCGCGGCCGATTTTAATGGGCTCCAGCTTGTCATAGATGGATACTTCGCTGGTGTCGCCCTGCCCTTGGGCTTTGGGAAGCGGGGTGACCATCAACTCGTACACCCGCCGTTCGTCTGAATAATCCAACTCGCTGACTTCGTATCCCTTGGCAATGAGATTATTCCGAAGCTCAATCATCCTGGCTTCATCCCTGAGTCCGGTCTTGGATATGATGCCGGCCTTGATGACTTCTTCCGCCATGTCGGCTGGGATGCCGCGCCTGTCCAACCTCTGCAAAGTAGTGACGTACTCGGTAAGATCGCACAGGAACAAATACATCTGATGCTCGGCCATGGGTTTGTCTTCGGTGGTTCTCCTGATGCTTCTGGATTCGCAAATGCGCCTCAGGAGGTATTCACTCATTTCCTGATCGTCTTTCAGGTATTTGGCCGCCTTTCCTTTTCCCACGCGATACAAAGGAGGCTGGGCGATATACAAAAAGCCTTCGTCCAGAATTTCGGGCAATTGACGATAGAAAAAAGTCAGCAGCAAAGTGCGGATGTGAGAGCCGTCGACATCGGCGTCTGTCATGATGATGACTTTATGATACCGGATTTTCTTAATGTCGTATTCCTCGGCGCCCACGCCGGTGCCCAAGGCGGTGATCATATTTTTAATTTCGTCGCTTTGCAAAATTTTGTCGAACCGGGCTTTTTCCACATTCAGGATCTTGCCTTTAAGCGGCAAAATAGCCTGGAACTTACGATCCCTTCCTTGCTTGGCGGAGCCGCCGGCCGAGTCGCCCTCAACCAGAAACAGCTCTCTCAGCTTGGGCTCTGAAATCTGGCATTCGGCCAGCTTGCCCGGCAGGGTGGAGTCGTTTAACGCGCCTTTTTTACGAGCCAAATCCCGGGCCCTGCGAGCTGCTTCCCGGGCTCTGGCGGCTTCCACCGCGCGCATGACCATTTTTTTGGCGATGGAGGGATTTTCCTCAAAGAAGGCGCCCAATTTCTCATTGACCAAACTTTCCACGAGGCCTTTTACTTCGCTATTGCCCAATTTGGTTTTGGTCTGGCCTTCAAACTGAGGATCTGGAATGCGGATGCTCACAATAGCTGTCAGGCCTTCGCGAACATCGTCGCCTGAAATTTTTGTTTGGGCGTTTTTGGCGACATTATCGCTGGAAGCGTATTGATTGATGGTCCTGGTGAGGGCCGCTTTAAAGCCGATCAAGTGGCTTCCGCCTTCCGCCGTGTTGATGTTATTGGCGAAGGTCAGGATGCTTTCGGAGAACGCAGTGGTGTATTGCAGGGCCACCTCAATTTCAATATTGCTTTTGGCGCCAGCCATAAAAATGGGCTTGTGCAGGGTGGTCCGGCTTCTGTTGAGGTATTCCACAAAGGATATGATGCCGCCCTTATACAGGAATTCCTCTTTCTCCTCGTCGGAGCGTTCGTCTTCCAGGGTGATCTTGATGCCCGCGTTGAGGAACGCCAGTTCACGCAGCCTCTTGCTCAGGATGGCGTACTGGTAATCCTCATCGGTCATAATGGTGGTGTCGGGCGCGAAGTGGATTTTGGTGCCGCGCTTTTTGGTCTTGCCGATGACCTCAAGCTCGCTGGTTTTCCCTCCCTTGGAGTAGGTTTGATAATAAATCTCCCCTCCCTGGTAAATTTCCACTTCCAGAAAATCGGACAGGGCGTTCACCACGGAGACGCCGACGCCATGGAGGCCGCCGGAGACTTTGTACGTCGCGTTGTCGAATTTACCGCCGGCGTGGAGCTTGCACATAACCACTTCCACGGCGGGAATGCCTTCCGTCTTATGCATGCCCGTCGGGATGCCGCGGCCGTTATCCTCTACGGTGACGCTATTGTCTTCATGAATAGTCACCTGGATATGGTCGCAATACCCGGCCATGGCTTCGTCGATACTGTTGTCCACAACCTCGTAAACAAGGTGATGCAAACCCTCGGTACTGACGTTTCCAATATACATGGAAGGTCTTTTGCGAACGGCTTCCAGTCCTTGTAGGACCTTGATATTTTCAGCGGTGTATTCTTGTGTCATTATTTTACATTCTCATGGGCATGATGACGGACAGATATCTCGGATCTTCAGAGCCTTCCAGAATGCAGGGCTTGCTGGAGTCCAGGATATTAACCTTGATCATGTCGCTTTTCATAGGATTTAAAGCGTCCACAAAAAAACGGGGGTTAAAGGCCGCTTCAAATGCCCCGCCATTAAAAGCAATGGGCATTTCTTCATTGGAATCTCCCAATTCCGGGTTATTCACGCTTACTTCCAGGCGCTGGGGATCCACCTTGAATCGGACGGCCCTGTAACGCTCAGAACATAAGATAGACATTCTTTTCAAAATGGAAACAAAAGGCTGCTTTTCAATCTCGAAAAAAGTTTCCAGATCATTAGGGATGACCAGATTATAGTCGGGATATTCCCCTTCCACCAGTCTGCCGATGATGGTTTCGGCCTCCTTTTGAATGACGAAATAGTTCTTCTGCACCCCAAGGCTTATCTTTCCTCCGCCTTCCGACACCCGAAGGATTTCGGTCATCACCTTTTTCGGCAGGATGACTCCCTTGGCGCCGTCAAAAGCAGGCGGCTGCATGCCTTCGTCCGGTATATAGTCCACCCTGGCCAGGCGGTTGCCGTCTGTGGAAACCATACGCAGGCCGTTTTTCTCCTCCTGGACGATTTTTTCCAGGTACACGCCTATGAGATGGGGCCGTTTTTCCTCTGAACTCATGCCGCCGGACAGATTGGTTTTTTCGATCATGTCGGCGAACACCAGGGAATCCAGTTCAAAAAGCTCCATCCCTTCCACTTCAGGCAGTTTTGGAAAGTCATTGGGATCCATGCCGACGATCTTGTATTGGACCTTGTCCTTGAAGATCTGCACCCAGCCGTTTTCCAGGTCCCGAACATCCACGGTGCCGTGGGGAAACTCCCTGACTATCTCAAACAGCTTTTTTCCCGGAATGGTGATAGTGCCTTCTTCTTCCACTGTGGCTGGATAATGGCCTTTAAAACCGATTTCCAAATCAGTGGCCACCAAGGTGATGGTGGAGCCCTGGGCAGAGATAAGCACATTGGCTGTGATGGGGAAGGTGGTTTTTCTACCCGCGATTCCCTGCACTTTTGTTATGCCGTCCAGAAAGATTTCCTTGCTGATTGAAAACTGCATGGCGTTCTCCAGAGTGATATTATTTTAGTTTATTCTAAAAACTTCATAATAAAAATAAGGATATTTCATATCTTCAAAAAAAGCAATAGGTCTTTAAAATAATTGAAAATAAATTTTTGAAAATATGTTGACACCCTTGTGAATCAGGCGCTGAAAAACCGGGGCTTTTGAACAGGAATTTTTTCTTTGTTAATAAGTCCCGATTAATCGTCAATGTTGCCGTCCTGGATTTAAACAGTCCGCAGCCGCCAAATCCAGGACCTTTTACCATAGCATAAAATAAGAAAAAATCATACCTGATGAGACGGAAGAAGGAGGTCGTTTACGGTTTTAACCGGATTAAAGGAGGCTTTGGACACTTCCACGAAAACCGTGTTCCAGCCCGACATGGACCCGTTCCATAAACCCGGGCGTTCCAGGGCCCTTAAGGGCCGCCCCTCCAGGGATTTTTCCGAAATAAAAACCGCATCATTATCCACAAAGTCGGTCAGGTCAAACTTGTTTCCCTGATAATCCGTAACTCCGACAACCACGTCCACGGGGTTGAAGTGGGTGGACGACGAAAAAATATCCACGGATTTTTGGGATTCCTTATTGATCTGGGCGCTTTCCACGATTTGGATGGTCGTGGCGCCGTCGTTTCCGCGCACCCAAAAAGGGGCGCCCCCGGGATCGCCCTCGTTTTTAACCATGCCGCAAATCCTGACCGGCCGGTTAAGCAGCTTAAGGACAGTCTCTCTGGTTGCCTCGGGGGTCAGGCCGTGAAAATGGGATTTCAGGCCGAATAAGTCCGAGACAAAGTCCACGGCTTCGTTAAGCATGGTAAAATTGGCGTCCTCCCGGGAAAGCATTCGGATGTATTTGAAAGTCCGGTCCTGGAGGAAGACCATGAAACCGCCCAAGGCCTTTTTCCATCGGGATCTTTCGGCCTTCAAGCGGTCGGGAACGACGTTGTCAATATTGTTGATAAAGATGATATCGTAATCCAGGGTATTGAGATTTTTCAGCAAGGCGCCGTGTCCGCCCGGCCGGAACAGAATGTGGCCGTCATCCGTGCGGAAGGGAATATTATCAGGCGTCACGGCTATGGTGTCCGTGGACGGGGATTGGACGGAGAAATCCACCAGATATTCCACGCCGATAAAATTTTCATAGGCCCTTTTCAGGGCTTCGAATTTGTCTTTAAAGTTTTCCAGCTGGCTTTGGCTGACCGTATAGTGAATATGGCAAAAGTGCCCTTGGCTTCTGCCGTATTGGGCGGACTCCACCAGATGTTCCTCAAAGGGGCTGCGCATAAACTCGCCGTAGCGATGGAATTTAATAAGTCCTTTCGGAAATTGGGAATATCCAAGGCCGGAGACGTCCAGCACCGCGTTTATGATTTCCAGGCATTCTTCGTTGGAATGTCCCGAAGGAACTTTCTTTTTATTTACGGAAAACAATCTATGGATCAGCGGGTAAAAGGCGAATTTTCTCAGATTGGAGACAAACCGCAGAATAAAAAGCGCCGTGGGATCCTTTTCTTTGGCTGCGTCCTCCAAAGCCGGAGCGGTTCCCTTCATTTGCATTTCACGCCAGGCGAACAACTCCTTGAACATCCTGGTGGAAGCTCCTGATGCTGGGATAAACTTAGCTATGGAACGGTCCTGCAGGGCTTTATCATAGATTTGGACGAAATGTTCGACCTGGCCGGGCTCCAAAATCCTGATGCCGTCGCCGGCCGTGCAGGGCCTGACAATATCCAGATAATTAGGCCCTTTCTCAAAGATGGAAAGCTGTCTTTCCATTTCCTCCAAAGAAACTTTTCTATCCTGAAATTGTTGAAGATCCTCTTTGGTAAATTGACTCATCCCGGACATTCCAATCCTTTCCCTGAGTACAGGCTGCTTTTTCATGATTATACGTTATGTGTATACCATAAAGGTCTTTTTCAGCCAATAAAAACCGGCCTCAAAATTTGACACCCATAGTGTTGTTCATATATTATTGGGAATATGATACTTAAATATATATGTTTGAATTTCAGACCGTTAAAAAAGTATTAACAAAGGAGGCGCCTTATTTCCGGTTATACTCAGACGCATAAGAATGTCATGACCCTTGAAATCCTGGGGAAACAGGACCGCACCAAGCTAAAGGGGCAATTGCGCTACGCGGCCAGAACCAAGAAGCCGGTGTTGGTAATGCCCTGTTTGGCGACTGAGTACACCCTGCCTGAAAACCGGCCGGTATTTGAAAATATTCTTAAAAATTTACGGCAGGTTAAATATCTTCATAAAATGATTTTCGGCCTGGACGCGGCCAGCTTGGAAGACGCCATGCTGCTCCGGGACCTTATCAGGCAGTATGAAATCAAGGATGCGTTCATCCAATGGAATTCCGGGCCGGTTTTTTCCAAAATATATGACGAACTGAACGAGGCGGGATTCGGCTTGACCGAACCGGGCAAGGGAAAAAACATGTTTCTGAGCTTTGGGTTATCCCTTGCTTTGGGCGCCGGTTCCACGGCTTTGGTGGATGCAGATATTCGGAGTTTCAGCAGGGTGCAGTTGGATCGTCTGTTGTATCCTCTTGTGGTTCTGGATTTTGATTTTTCCAAAGCCTTTTACACAAGAATCTCCGAAAGAAAGCTCTTCGGCCGCGTAACCCGATTGATGCTCAAACCCCTGCTTACCGCCTTAAAACGCCGGTTTGTGGAATATAAAGAATATAAAATGCTGGGTTTGATTGATTTTTTGATGCAGTTTAAATACCAGCTTTCCGGGGAAGTGGCCTTTGAGCGGGATCTGCTGCGTAAAATGCGTTTTGCAACCAATTGGGGCGTGGAAATATTCACTTTGATCGAAGTATATAGAAAGGCGGCCGCGCCGGCCCAGGTGGAGTTTTCAGACGAAGCCTTTGACCACAAGCACCAGATCATCTCCCCCACGGATTCGGGCAAGGGCCTGAATAAGATGGCCATAGACATTGTGACCACTCTGATGAACGCCATTGTCAGGGAGGAAGGGCTCGAAATCACGGACACCTTCTTTCGCGACATAGCCACGACTTATCAGGCGGTGGCCGAAACCAGCATTAAAAACTATTCGTATCTCTCTCGTTTTAACAACCTGATATACGACAGGGACCATGAGGAGTTCCTGGTTAAAGAGGTTTTTAAGAATTCTATTCTCCAGGCGGGCGAAATCCTGACCGCCAGATCGCGGGTGGCTGAAAATTTTTTGAAGGTGGTGCACACTTTTCCGGAATTCAAGCCCTTTTTGGAATCCGGCCTGGCGGACGCCATTCTTTCCATAGAATCCAAGTTGGACAGAAGTATTTTCGAAATTCCCCAAACGGTTTCCTGGGAAAGAGTCGAGACAAAAATACCTGATATTTATAATAAATTAAGGATAGCCATAAAAGAAGAGAGAGCCTTCTTTGAGTTATAACGGAGAAATTTTTCCTGTAATTTTCACCGACCTGGACGGCACGCTGCTGGATCATCATACCTATGCCTGGGATAAGGCGGAGCCGGCTTTGGCCCGTTGCCGAGCGTCGAAAATCCCGGTTGTCATGGCGTCCAGCAAGACCAGGGCGGAAATGGAGCCCTTGCAGCGGGAACTGGGTTTGGAGGGTCCATTTATTACGGAAAACGGAGGCGGAGTGTTTTTTCCGGGCGGAGGGGCCTTGAAACCGCCTTCTGAATCCGAACCGGACGGACTTTTGCATAAATTAACTTTGGGCGTTTCCTATTCCACGTTATGCCGGGCTTTGGATGAAACGGCTTTATTATTGAATCTTAAAATGACCGGTTTTCACAATATGTCGATCACTGATATAATGGAATTAACCGGTTTATCCTCGCAAAATGCTGAAAAAGCAGCACAAAGGGATTTTGATGCGCCCTTTGTGCTGGATCCCTCCACTCCTTGCGAAGACAAAAAACTGAGGAAAATATTCCGGCGACAAGGCTTGGAGCTTTCCATAGGCGGACGGTTTTATCACGTTCATGGCAAGGCGGATAAGGCAACAGCACTTGACAAAGTTGCGGCTTGGTATAAAACGAACGGATTCCAGGTGATTTCCGTAGCCCTGGGAGACAGCCAGAACGACTTTTCCATGCTTAGGCGGGCTGATTACGCCTTTTATTTGGGCGAAGGCCCAGCTCCCGTGGAAGAGGTTCCAGGCGTCATTCAGGCTGCGGAGCCGGGGCCATCGGGTTGGAACCGGGCTATCCTGGATTTTTTAACTGAACTCCCCAATATGGGGGCAATCAACAACCCTAACCAAATGGAGTAAGGGGGATGAGATGACAAAAGGCTGTAACACCGCATTGGTGACGCCCTTCTCTGAAGGCGGCCTGGACATCACCGGTTTGGAAAAATTGGTGGAATTCCAGATCGCCGGGGGCGTCGATGGCATCCTGGCAGTGGGAACAACGGGGGAAAGCCCCACGCTGTCCTGGGAAGAGCATCTGCAAGTTATTCAAATCGTAGCTGATAAAACCAAGGGAAAGGTAAAATGCATCGCCGGGACCGGCAGCAACAATACTAAGGAGACCTTGGAGGCCACGAAGCATGCAGCCAAAGCGGGTGTAGACGCAGTCTTGTTGGTTGATCCCTATTACAACGGCCCGAGCAGCCTGGAAATCCGCAGGGAGTACCTGACACCCACGGCCAAGGCTTTTCCCGACCTTGAAATCATTCCTTACGTGATTCCGGGCAGGACCGGCGCTCAGCTTTTTCCCGAAGACCTGGCCATTCTCTATAAGGAATGCCCCAACGTCAAGACCGTGAAGGAAGCCACCGGCGACCTGGATAATATGCGGAAAACCCGCAAACTTTGCGGCCCGGATTATACGATCATGTCCGGGGATGACGACATGACCCTGCAGATGATGCTGGATCCCGACATCAAGGCGTCCGGGGTTATCTCCGTGCTTTCCAATGTTGCGCCCAAGGCGGTTTCTCAAATGACCGCTGCGGCCGCTGCGGGAGATGCGGATCTTGCAAGGAATATAGGGGCCGCCTTAAAGCCGTTGTTCGGTTTGGTTGTTGTCAAAACCACGGAGGAGTCTCCGGTGGGTCCGGTCATGTGCCGGGCCAGGAATCCTTTGGGCGTAAAAACCCTGATGGCTGCTTTGGGCATGCCCTGCGGACCTTGCCGTCCTCCCTTGGGAAAAATGTCCAAGCAAGGCCTGGACGTGGTGGTTAACGCCGCCAAGGCCGTCCTGAAGAACAATCCGGAGATTTTAGCGCCGGCGGCCGAGTTCTTTAACCTGGATTTTGAGCAAAGGCTGAATGATCCTGATGTGTTGAAGGACCTGGCTTACGATTCCTACTAATGGTTTAAAACCGTTTTCGGAGTCCTGATGTTTGATATAAAAATTTTGTTTTCAACTTTTATTATGGTGTTCCTGGCGGAGCTTGGGGATAAAACCCAACTGGCCACCATGGGTTTTGCCGCAGAATCAAAATCCATGGTTTCCGTATTTATCGGCTCCGCTTTGGCGCTTTGTTTATCCAGCGCCCTGGCCGTTTTGGTTGGGGCCTGGATCGCCAAGCATGTGTCCCCGAACACCGTCCGAATGGCGGCCGGAGGGTTATTTGTATTCCTGGGCTTATGGATGCTTGTTTTTTCGGGCAAGTGATTTTGCGGAGGAAAAACAAAAAAATCCGTTGACAATAAGTCAATCAGGGGGCATAAAAGGCGCTTGTTTGTTTTGTGGTGTCGGGATGTGGCTCAGCCTGGTAGAGCGCACGGTTCGGGACCGTGAGGTCGCTGGTTCAAATCCAGTCATCCCGACCACAAGCCCCTTTTGCCCTTCCAGGCCGATACTCCCCTTGCTCCAGCAGTATAAAATAAAGGATTCAATCCATGAGGATACTTATTACCGGCGGCGCCGGGTTCATTGGTTCGCACCTTGCCGAGGCCTATTTAAAGCAAGGGGATGAAGTGTATGTCATTGACGATTTGTCCACCGGATCTTTGGACAATCTGGCTCATCTCCAGGCCAATGAAGAATACGCCAAGCGTTTATTCGTGCATGTGGACACCATCCTGAACCATGATATCCTCCTGCAAATGATAGGGACTTGCGACGTGGTCTTTCACATGGCCGCAGCGGTCGGCGTCCAATATATTCTGGATAATCCGCTTCGTTCCATTCGGATTAACATCCGGGGCACTGAAATGGTCCTGGATCTGTGCGCCAAGTTCAAGAAAAAAGTGCTTATCGCCTCTTCTTCCGAAGTATACGGCAAGCATTTGCACGCTCCTTTGGTGGAGACCGACAACATCATTTACGGTCCGTCCTCCAAATTCCGCTGGAGCTACGCCGCCTCCAAGCTCATGGATGAATTCACCGCCCTGGCCCATCACCGCGAAAACGGGTTGGAAGCCATTGTGGTCCGCTTTTTCAATACCGTAGGCCCGCGTCAGACCGGAACTTACGGCATGGTCATCCCGCGCCTTGTAAGCCAGGCTTTGACGGGCAAGGATCTGACTGTTTACGGCGACGGCGAACAGTCCCGCACCTTCACCTATGTGGAAGACGTGGTTAAGGCGGTCATGCTTTTGGTAAAGCATCCGGAAGCCGCAGGCGAGGTGTTCAACATCGGCGGCGTTGAAGAAATCAGCATAAAAGACCTGGCTTATAAGATTGTGGAAAAATGCGGGTCTTCCTCTCAGATAAAGCTCATTCCTTACGAAGAGGCCTTTCCCGCTGACTTTGAAGACATGCAGCGCAGGCTTCCCAGCATCGAAAAATTGAAGAACCTGACCGGATACGCGCCCACGACCGATCTGAACGCGATTTTGGACAAAGTGATCGAATTTTTCAGGAATAAAAAATAGAGCAGCCCAGTTTAAAAGGCCAGGACATGAAGCCCTTGCTTGAGGTAATCGGTCAAAGGCTGTCCCATATATATGACCTTGCAGCCCAGCTCCTTCAGAGCTTCCGAAACCCCGTACCGGTCCGCACAAGCCTTGCAGGCCAGGATTTCCACGCCTTCTTTTTTCATGTCAGAAAGCTCCGCCTGCAGATTTTCATCCTCCGAAAGCAGCTTGGCGGAAGGCCCCCAGACCACCAGCTTCACGGACTCCCACCATCCGTGGATTTTGGAATTCCTGCAATACATAAAGACCATGTTCATGGCGACCTCAGGGTCTTTAGAGCTCCAGACCACAACCAATGCGTCTTTTGAATGGGCGTCATTCATGGTAAAATCCTTTCTTTATACAGCTGTATATGGCTTTGGGATTACCAAAAAAACAATTGCGCTCAGCAGTTTCGCCCGGTAATTCAGCGTTATTCCTTAATGACTGAGAACCATCTCGTTTCATGACACGCCGGGCACTTGCCGAGAGTTTTTTTCCTGGACCGTGTTGCTTTATATCTGATTCCTCCAGCATCCCAGACAGATATTTTCCAACCGCACGGGCATAGCAGGAACCAGGTTTTGGATTCCGCCTCCATGCGGGAAAAAAGGCCTTTAGGACACAGAAACTTAACTACTCTTTGCAGACGGCTCATATTCCTGTCATTACCTTTTCTAACGCAGCATGGTATGAAGTTGTTAAGGGTCAATCATCTTTTTGTATAGGAGGATTATCATGAGTGAACTTGCCAAGGATATCCTACACGCCGTCAGGGATCAAGCCTCCATTTTTTCTTCAATTCCCGAGGTTCGCATGGTCGCCATGTCCTTGGGATACACCTTTGTGGAGTTGGAAAACGACCGCATGGGCATATGCTTTACTCCGCGCGCATCCAGCCCCTCCTGCACGCACTACAGCCGGGCGGGAAGCCTTTCGAAAATGGGCTTGCTGGAATTGGCGGGTTTAATGATTTCGGACAACCCCCTGGAAAAAAGCGTGGGCATAGCCGCCGCTAACGTGCTTTCCCAGATAATCATGGATCGGGAGCCTGATAAATTTCAATTTTCTGATCAGGATCTTATGGACATAGCCCCCGTGGGGCCTCTCAAGGCGGGCATGGTGGGATATATTGCTCCGTTCGTCCCCATGCTGCTGAAACGCTATAGGTCTTTGACCATCGTGGACGATAATCCGGAATTCAATCCCGGAAAACAGGCGAACGGATGCCTGATCAGCCGGAATATCACCGATTTGTCCAATGTGGATGTATTGATTATAACAGGATCGGCTGCTGTTGTGGGGGATTTTGACAAAATCCTTAATGCCGCCAACTCAACGCGTTTTATAGGGATAGTAGGCCCTTCGGCGGGATGGCTGCCCGGCCCGGCTTTTGATAAAGGGGTTCACGCTGTGGGCGGAACAAAAATATTGAACATTGATGGCGCCCGCAGCGCCATTCTTGAGGGGGGCGGATTTCCCCATATCAAAAAATTCGGCCTGAAATACACCTTGGTCAATAAATAATCGGTCCGGAATTTCCGGGCCGGTTTCAATCAGTCTATGTTCGTCACGATATTGTTGATGGTGAAGGTTCTGTATTTCGTCCCCGGGGTGTATGTCCCGCCTTCGTACAAACCGTCCGTCGCCGTACCTGTTGACGAGCCCCCGAAGTAAAGATCGTAGGATGTTCCAGGACTCAAGGCCGGCATGGAGAAGCATACGGCTTCATATCTCTTGCTCGGGGCGAAGGTAAAGACTTCGTTTCCGGAGCTATTCTGCACGTGAATCAGGGTTCCGGCGGCCCTATCCTCAAAGCGGTTTCTATACAATACCGAGTACTGGGTGGTGTCTTGATAGGTCGGCGCCTGGGCCATGCCCGAGCTTCCGGCGGCGATGAGGTATCCGCCCGTAAGTACGAACTTGGTGTCATAGTCAAGCGCGCCGTTGCCGTTTTCTTCAGGTCCGTTCACCAGCAGGGTTCCGCCGCTCATATAAAAGGACCCGTTTACGTCAATGCCGTCTCCATCGGCGTCCACCACAATATAGCCGCCGTTGATATAGAGAAAATTGTTGCTTGTGTCAGGCCACATGCCTCCGCCCGAACTGTCCGCGCCCCCGGCCACGTTCACTCCGTCGTCGCTGGCTGTGATGTGAAAATTTCCGTCGTTGATGGTGATGACAGCGCCTTCCAAGCCTTCGTAGCACTTTGTAATGGCGAAAGTCCCTCCGTCAATGGTGATCGCAGAGTCCGAATGCACGCCGTCGTCGCCGGTTGCAATGGAGAAGTCGCCGCCCGTAATTACAATATCCTGGTCCGAATGAACCGCGTCGTCCGCCGTATTGATGGTAAAGTCGCCGGCGCCTATGTTGATTTCCACAACCGCCTTGATCCCCTTGGCGGAATCGTTATCGCCGATGGTTGCGTTGCTGCCGCCTCCGGCCGTCAGGTTAAAGGCTCCGCCGGTGATGTTCACGTCCGTCTCCGCCTGGATGCAGTCGTTTCCTGAGACGATGGTAAAACTTCCCCCGCTGATCGTGATGTAACCCAGGTTTGCGTCTTCGTCCTCCGTGGACTTGAGGCCGTCGCCGTCTGCGTTCACGGTAAAGGTTCCGCCCTGGATGCTCAGGTAATCCTTGCCCTGGATGCCGTCATCCACGGAATTGACCACAAATACGCCGTTTTCTATTATAAGGCCGTCCTTGCTTTTAATGGCGTCTTTGTAATTGGCGTCCACGTCAAGCAGGCCGGATCCCCGGATGGTCAGGTCGTCCTTGCTGAAAACCGGGGCGTCCGGCTCGTCTTCACCGTCTTCAAATACGTAGTTGTTTGTATCAACAAAGTAATTTTCTGTGTTTTCAGCCAGTTCAACGATCACTTCCTCGGCATTGGAGACGAAAAAGGGCGCAGAGGACGTGCAAGTAACGGAAACGCCGTTTAAAATGATAATAACCGGTTTAGTATCGCTGGAATCCACAATAATTTGGCCGTCGTTCAGGGTCCCGCTGATGCTGTACGTTCCTCCTGCGTTGATGGTGACGATGGCGCCGTCCGCCGTTGCGCCCTCGCCGTCCACGGTTATGGAGGCGTCGTTTAATGTTATGCGGGTTACTCCTTTGTTTTGGATGAAATTCAAGATAAAAAGCGCTTCCCGCAAACCGATGGCGCCGCCGCCGTCCACGTCGGACCCGGTGTAGATGACGGAGTCCGGCGCCATGCCCGCCATAATCTCCAAGGAGAGAATGGCGTCGTCCATTTCCACGTTTCCGTTGCCATCGATATCCCCTTCTGATGCGGCCAGTTCCGAATTTTCAGCGCCAAAGCTGGGAACGAGCTTGGCGAACTCTCCGTTTCCGTTGGGATGCCGCCCGGTGCTCACGTCCGTCTCCTGGGCGCCGAAAACAACCTGATCTATAACCGATCCATCAGAGGCGGATAGAATGATGGCTTCTCCTGACTTGGATAACTTAAAATTTGTGTGCACCCCTTCGTCGCCCTCATCGTTATCCGCCCAGATGCACAGGTATCCGCCCGCTGCAATGGTTGCGGCGGGGAAAGTCCATTGGGCGGGATCCTCCAAGTCGTCGGAAAGATGATATCCTTCCAGGGATATTGAAGAAGGGCTGCTATTATACAGTTCAATCCAGTCGTCGTAATCCCCTGTAGGATCAGCGGCTATGGAGTCGTTGTCGGCCATGAATTCGTTGATTACCAAGTTGCAAAGGCCTTGTTGAGCGCCAAAAGCCGCAAGCACGGCAAACAGGGTAAAGGCCATAATCAGACCATTTCCAATAGGCGAGCATGTTTTAAAACAGGAGTGCATGGTGAGTACTTTCCCCCTGGGTATGATGTACTTAACTGATTAAAAACGTTAAATAACGGAAATCTTATTTAATAGGCGGCAAATCCTTTGTTTGAGTTACATTAGGGAGAAAATTAATAAAAAAGCCCCCGCCCAAAGCGTGCTGGCGGGCGGGAGGCTGACTGGTTTGTTGCGTCCATAATCAAATATTATTTAAAAAATCGCCCCAACATACCCTACAAAGCTTTCGTTGGGAACCACGTCGCAGCTGGTGGAGTAAGCCAGAATCTGGGATTTTTCAGCTCCAAGGCTTTTGGCGGCGGCCATGGCTGTGGCGGCGGCGCCTCCGCAGCAGGCGTTGGAGTTTTCCATGGCTTGGTCAATCACCCCTTGGGGGTCCATGGCTTCTATTCTTTCCACGAGCTTTTTGTCGTTTTCGTTTTTAACCCATTGGATGGCTTTGGGCCCGGACCCCACGGGGGAGAAACCGTAATTGGCGCCGTAATGGGTCAGGTCGGTGGAGCCGATCACCTTGGCGGTATACCCAAAGTGCCTGGCTATATCCACAAAGGCTTCGCCAATAGCCAATGACCGGGAGACGGGCGGAACGCCAATGGGGACGATGCGCACGTCCGGAAAGAAATACTTGATAAAGGGCAATTGCAGTTCGATGGTGTTATCCTGCACATGCCTGTCCGGGGATTCGATTTCGAACCGAAACCCTTTGGCAAGCTGTCCGGCGACGTCCTCGGCGATGGCTAAAGGCCCGAAGGGCGTCTCCCACGCGCCGGAAGCCATGATAAAATTGGGATGCCGGGGCCCCAGATGCATGCCGAAAACCGCAATGACGTCAGGCGGGTTGTTTTTTTTTAGAGCGGCGATCACCTGGGCCGCGATCTTTCCGGAATAGACCCATCCGGCATGGGGGACGATGCCGCCGATTCTTTTGACTTCGGGCTTTACCTGGGGCAGGTCCGCAATGAAATCTTCTATTTTTTCCCGGCACTCATTTTCCGAGGCCGGATACCAACTGCCCATAAATTGCGCTCTGCGGATTTCCATGGTCTTCCCCTTTGCGATAAAATCATTATTATTATCTCAGTTTAACCATAAGAACCGGATATCGCAAATTATTTATAGGCTTTTCTTTGCAATTTGGTTTTGGCATGGAATATGATACAAGTATGGGCTGGTCTGAAAGGCCTAAAATACTACAAGATTTTGAGGGAATAATATGGCCCTGTTAGCTATTATGGGACGCCCCAACGTGGGCAAATCAACCTTGTTCAACCGCATCACCAAAAGCCGCAAGGCCATGGTGGACGACAGCCCCGGCGTCACCCGGGATCGCAACTACGCAGACGCCGAGCATGACGGCGTAAAGTTTTCCGTGGTGGACACGGGCGGCTTTTCCAAAAACGACCCGGACGCCTTTGTGGATCTGATCCACTTTCAGGTGAACCAGGCCATAGAAGAGGCGGACGCCATTGCCATGGTTTTTGACGGAAAAGACGGCCCCTCCCCTTTTGACCGGGACCTGCTATCCGTGCTGCGGCCCCTGGACAAGCCGATTTTTTACCTGGTGAACAAAATCGACTCTCTGGATATGGAATATCTTATGGCCGACTTCGCCGAACTGGGCGTGGACAAGCTGCATCCCGTCTCCGGAGAGCATGGCTATGGGGTTCCCACTTTTTTGGATATGGTCGTGAAGGTGTTGCCCAAAGCCTCTCCCAAGCTGGAAGAGGATATGATCAGCATCGGCGTGGTGGGCAGGCCCAACGCGGGAAAATCCTCTCTTATAAACAAAATTCTCGGCCAGGAAAGGCTTTTGGTCAGCGACACCCCCGGCACCACCCGGGACGCCGTGGACACGGTTTGCCAGGTGAACGGAAAGCCTTACCTTTTATTGGACACTGCGGGCATCCGGCGCAAAGGCAAGGTCAAGCACAAGCTGGAAAAATTTTCCATAGTGCGGGCTTTGAAAGGCCTGGAACGTTGCGACGTGGCCCTGGTCATGCTGGACGCCACCGAGGGAATTACGGATCAGGACGTGCACATTGCGGGATATGCGGAAGAAAGAAAGTGCGGGTGCATTTTCCTGGCCAACAAGTGGGACTTGGTTAAAGACAAGGACTGGGCGTTGAAGAAGATCAAGGACGAGGTCCGCATGAACGCCAAGTTCCTTAACTACGCCCCGTTCATGACTATATCCGCCTTGACCGGCCAGCGGGTGAATAGGATATTTGAACTGGTGGATAAGGTGTACGCCCAATACACCACCCGCATTTCCACCAGCAAGCTGAACCGCATGCTGGAAAATGCCATTACACGGCACGAGCCGCCCTATCATAAAGGCCGCAGGCTCAAGTTTTATTACGCCACCCAGGTGAGCACCAAGCCGCCCACTATTGTATGTTTTGTAAACCATCCCGATGCAGTGCATTTTTCCTATAAACGTTTTTTGATCAACCATATCCGCGAGGAAACCGGCCTGGATCAAACGCCGATCCGGCTTTTATTCAGGCAGCGGGACCGCAAGGACCTGAAGGTTCTTAAAAGCGGGGGTTAACTGCAACATCGTCGACGGCAAACTTTTCAATTATTTTTGTCGAGGCAATCATGGATTACACACAGGCCTTTGAGGCCGTGGAAGGCAATAAGGATTATCTGGTAAAAACGCTTCAGGAGCTTCTGGCTGTTGACACCACACTGCCTCCGGGAAGCAACTACCGCCAATTTCTGGAAGTGGTCGAGCCCCATTTTTTAAACCTGGGGTTCTCCGTCAAACGAGTGACCGTTCCTGACGAGCTGGTAAAGCAAATCCCTCTGAGTCTTTCCGGCCCGCGGGAAAATCTCGTGGCCTCCCTGGACTTGCAAAAGCCCAAAGTCACGGCATACGCCCATATGGACGTGGTTCCGGCGGACGACTCCTGGACCTGCGATCCTTTCAACGGAAAGGTGGAGGACGGTAAAATCTACGGCCGTGGCGCCGTGGATATGAAAGGCTCCATCGCCTGCTTTTTGGGCGCCATGAAGGTCTTGAAGGATTTGGGAATCGAGCCGAAATTCTCCGTGGACTGCCTGTTGTGTACGGACGAGGAGATCGGGGTGTATCCCGGCGCCAGATACCTGGCTGAACAGGGATATTTTTCCAATCACATTCTTTGGCTGGAATTGGGGTATTTAAAGCCCGGCGTAATCATGGAAACCCTGGGCACGGCAGGCAACCTGCAATGCCGCATCACCGCTGTGGGCAAAAGCTGCCATTCGGGCATGAATTACCTGGGCGTCAACGCCATTGAGGAAATGATCCCCATACTCAACGAACTGGTTGAGTTGAAGAAAGAGGTTCAGGCTCGCTTGTCTCATCTGCCCGCCTTTCCCGATCCAAGAAATCCTTACGACATGTTGACCCCCATGTTCAACCTGGCCATTATAAAAGGCGGCATCAAGGAAAACATCGTGCCAGGAGTTTGCGAGTTAGCCATTAATCGCCGGTACACCGTGGACGAAAACCTGGACGAGGTCATGGAGGAAATCCGCCGGGCCGTGGCAAAGGGCCGGGAAAAATCCAGGCTGTTGGACGTGAAAACCGAGTTTATTCCAATGTATCCGCCCATGGAAATCAACCCGGAGAACCCGGCCGCGGTCAAAGCCCGGGAAGCCCGCAAGGCCGTGCACGGGGATCTGCCCATCGTGGCTGGAGGCATATCCGCCTCGTCAGACTTGGGGTTTGTGGCCCAGAACATCCCGCCTGAGGATTTGCAGGTGGCTATTCTGGGATTATTCCGGGCCGACAATATGCTGGCCCATTGCGCGGATGAATTCACTTATGTGGACGACCTTGTCGCCATGACCAAAGAAATTGTTTATTACTTGGGATTTTAGGGATTTGTATGTCGCTTTTTGACCGGAAAAACGCCGAACCCCTGGCCGAAAAAATGCGGCCCCGCACCCTGGACGAGTTCATAGGCCAGGAAGCCGTGGTGGGGGAAGGCGGCATCGTCCGCCGGGCCGTGGAATCGGACCATCTGTTTTCCATGATTTTCTGGGGGCCTCCGGGCTGCGGCAAGACCACCCTGGCTCGCATTATGGCCAACGCCTCCCAAAGCTATTTCATGCAGATTTCCGCGGTAGGCTCCGGCGTCAAGCAAATCCGTGAAGTGGTGGAGGAAGCCAAGGACCGCCGCAACTTCCATGCTCAAAAAAGCATCCTGTTCGTGGACGAAATCCACCGTTTTAATAAAGCCCAGCAGGACGGCTTTCTGCCCCATGTGGAAAGCGGGATTATCACGCTCATCGGGGCCACCACGGAAAATCCCAGCTTTGAGGTGATCTCGCCCTTGCTTTCCCGATGCCGGGTGGTGGTGCTAAAGCCCCTTTCCGCTGACGACATGAAAACCGTGATCCAAAACGCGGTACAGGACGAGGAAAAGGGCCTGGGCATGTACGACGTCACCCTGGAGGAGGAGGCCCTGGAAAACCTGGCCCAGGGAGCGGACGGAGACGCCCGGAAGGCATTGAACACCTTGGAGCTCGCCGTGTTTCTGGCAAGGCCGGACGAAGAAGGCAAACGCGTCGTCACCGCCGAACACGTGGCTCAGGCTTGGCAGAAAAAGCAGCTCAACTACGACAAAGGCGGAGATCAGCATTTTGACATTATCTCCGCGCTGCATAAAAGCCTGCGCGGCAGCGACCCGGACGCGGCGGTATACTGGCTCATGCGCATGCTGTCCGCCGGGGAGGATCCCCTGTACGTGGCGCGGCGCATGGTGCGGTTTGCGTCCGAAGACGTGGGCAACGCCGATCCCCACGCCCTGGTCATCTGCATGGCCGCAGTTCAGTCCTATCAGTTTTTGGGATCGCCGGAAGGAGAGCTGGCGCTGGTGCAGGCCTGCCTTTATCTGGCCACGGCCCCAAAAAGCAACGCCGCGTACATGGCTTTAAAAGCGGCGAAGAAAAAAATCTCCCAGACCGGCGCCAAGCCCGTGCCCATGCATATCCGCAACGCCCCCACCGGGCTTATGAAAGAGCTGGGCTACGGCGCGGAATACAAATATCCCCACGATTACGAGGGCGCCTACGTCCCCGAAGAATACATGCCCGAAGGCCTGGAAGGGACCAGCTTTTACAGGCCCACCCCCCGAGGCTACGAAAGCGTCATCAAAAAACGCATGGACCACTGGTCGGGCATAAAAAAGAACAAGAAAAATTCGGATTAGCACGTAGTTGTGCGGTTCCCGCGCTGAAGGAAAAAAACCGGCGGAGCCGGGCTGCATTAACAGCCCTGCCCCGCCGGCATTGTTTTTTTACGCTGGGAATAGTCCCGTTTTGGAAATTACTCGCCCTTAAACTCGGCTTTGCGTTTGTTGATGAAAGCATCCATGCCTTCGGCGCGGTCCTTGGTGGGGAAAACCATGGACATGGATTCGCGCTCAAAAGCCAGCCCGGCTTCCAGGGTGGTGTCGCCGGCCATTTTGATGGCCGTCTTGGAGCGGGCCACGGCGATGGGCGCCTTGGAGGCGATGGTCTTGGCGATCTTCATGACCGAGTCCATGAGTTCGTCCGCAGGATACACGTGATTGACCAGGCCCACCCGCAGGGCTTCGGCTGCATCGATCATTTCGCCGGTGAAGGTCATTTCGCTGGCGTAGCCGCGTCCGATAAAACGAGGAGCGCGCTGGGTGCCGCCGAATCCGGGGAACAGGCCCAGGTTGACTTCGGGAAAGCCGAACTTGGCTTTTTCGGAAGCCACGCGGAAATCGCAGGCCAGGGCAAGTTCGCAGCCGCCGCCCAGGGCGAAGCCGTTGATGGCCGCGATGACCGGCTTTTCGCACAGGTCAATGGCGTACATGGCTTTTTGGCCGTTGGCGATAAATGCTCGGAAATCCTGCAATTCCAAGGAGTTCATCTGCTTGATGTCCGCGCCCGCCACAAAGGCCTTGCCGGCGCCGGTGATGACGATCACGCGCACGTCGTCATTTGCGCCCAGTTCGGTGACCGCGGCTTCCAGTTCGGCGATCACGTTGGAGTTCAAGGCGTTCATGGCCTGGGGCCGGTTCATGGTGATGGTTGCTATATAATCCGCTACGGTTACTTCCAAGTCCTGGTATTCTGCCATGTTGCGTCCTCCTGAGATGAATGTTGAATAACCCGCCCGGACGTCCCGGGATTTTTTTCAAGTGCAATCAATTACCGGTACACCGCAGACGCCCGAGAGTCAAGAGGCGGGATGGTCTTCAAAACCCGGAAAGAGAATCAGGTAGGTCACATATCCTGCAGGTTTCTTATATAGCGGCCGGGGGATATTCCGGTGACGCGCTTAAACGCCCGGGTGAAGTGGCTTTGGTCCGCAAATCCAACATCCAAAGCCGCGTCAGCGAGGCTTGATCCCTGCTCCAGCATTTTTCTGGCCTTTTTGATTCGGTATTGAATGAGGAAATCGTGGGGGGAAATCCCGGCGTTTTCCAGGAACAGGCGCTGAAAATAAAACGGGCTCAGGCAGGCGACTCCGGCCAATTCCTTGAGCGTCAGGTTTTCGGCGTAATGCGTTTTGATGTACTCGCGAGTCCGGTTCACGGCCTGAACATGCGGGCTGATCCGGCGGAGTTCAGGCGGGTCGTTCCCGTAGCGTAAAATGGCCGTGGAAAGTATGGAAATCAGGCTGGCTTCCTTTTCCATGGTTGAACCGGATTTTTGGACCAGCGTCATGAACTCGCGAATCAGGGAGTTCAGCTCCCCGTCCTTGGCGGCCAGGCATGAAAAATAGGGCGTTTCCTGGGCCTTTTCCGAAATCTGCGAGGCAAAGGATTTCAGGGCTTCCGGTTCCACGCAGATGGTGAAATACGTGTGTTTGCCGTCCTCGGATTTGCATGCATGGGGTTCGCCCGGGTTGATCAAAAAGACGTCTTTGGGTCCGATGACCACGGATGCGCCTTTTTGGTCGATCACGCGCTTTCCCTCCAGGACAATCCCGATGGAAAAGCCGTCATGGACGTGACGCGAAAACTCGTTGGTCACGTGGAGTCCATGAACGGCCTGAATATGGGGGATGTCCTGTAAGTTGAAAAACCGGACGTTTTCCTGATTGGATCTTCTCATGCCTTAGCCGTCTCCGCCGCGCAATTTTCTATAGCAGGGCCGGGAAAAACTTGGCCAGCAAAACCAGCCCGCTTTTTCCGGCCGCGACTTTATGCTCCACGCCCTGGGGGATTACTCCCAGGCGTCCGGGATGATAGGGTGTTTCCTTGTTTTGCAGAAAAAAAACACCCTCGCCTTCGATGACTTCATGAAGCTCCCACTGGCCTTCGTGAACATGCTCCTCCAGGACGGCTTCCGGGTCGAGTTTCACTATGTGGCAGCTTAGTTTGCCTTGGGTGTCCGCTCCTTTGACAAGATGCTTTAAGTACACTCCCTGAAATATTGGGTGTTGGTTCCAAGGGATGTCTCCGGCCGCCTCTTCCTTATCTATGTAGGTTATGGCGCCGTTCGTCAAGCTGTCGGTAATTTCTTGCGTTTCCATGGGTTCTCCTTTCCTGGTTAAGCGTTATAATCCGTGCTTTCGAAAGGAGTATGGACCATGGCATGGATTCCGTATTGTAGAATCTTGCTATTTTTGCAGGATGTATAAGGAGGTGGAGAGTTAATCCTTATCCGTGAAAGGGCTCCATTGCCGTAAAGCGACCCGACAATTATTTGCTTCGTCGAAGCCGCCTTTGTTGAAAAAGCAAAGGTGGTATTTCGGCCTCAGTCAACTGTAAAGGTATTTGGTAAGCACCTGAATTCTTGGGATTTAAATATGCATTCCCACGCAAAGCATGGGAACGAGAAAAAAATGGGCGGGGAAACCCCGCCTCTACTTGGGCGCAGCAAGCGGCGCCCCTACCAATGTACAGCGAGGAATGCATGGAAGCCATGGGAATATTTCATTCCGTGTTTTCCGTGCCTTCCGTGGTTAAAAACAAACGTGGGCGCTGGTTAAAATAAAAAAGGGAGCCGCTGAATTAACTCAGGGCTCCCTTTAGAAAAGTCTAACAGCCGGCTTATTTCCTTGCGCTGGCGTAGGCCTCGGCAATGCGGGCGGCGATGTAATCCGCCTTGGCCGGGTCGGGGTCGTCGGCGTCAAAGCAATAGCCGTCCTGGCCCAAGAGGCCTTCGGGAATGAGGTCGCCCTCTTCGTCGGGATCCGTGATCATGTCTCCGTAAAAGCAGACGGAGAGCCAGCGATCCGTTGGATCGTCGTCCACCACGTCAACCATCACGTACAAAGGCCGGTCGGTCTGGGCCGGATGTTTGGCGCGGAGCGAATAAGACACTCCGGGGCGGGCGTTAAACTCCAGTTCGGCGCTGTCCTGGCTTTCCAGAAGTTCCTTGAACTTGAGAAAGGCGCCTTTCATGCCGTTCGTGTCTTCCCATTCCTCGATGAATTTTTTCAGTTCCTGCATTATCATCTCCTTGGAAATTGGATTATTTAATAAGTTCCTTTAATCGGGATTCAATAAATTCCGCACATTCTTCGGCTTTGGTTTCCGGCATGGTCTTGATGCTGGAAATCAGTTCTTCAATTTTATCTTCTTCCAGGCCGGTGGTCTTTTGGACCAGAAAATCCTCCACCTCGCCGTCTTCGAACAAGGCGCCGCAACCGCCGATGGTGCCCAGAAACTCATCCCCGGAGAAAATAGGCACGGAAATCTTCACCATGCCGGCGTCGCATTCGCTAACCACGGACTGATGGGTTTGCTTTGCCTGGGCCGTAAAGCTTTGGGCCGCCGTGGCGCAGATGCTGCCTAAAGCCTCGGGACATTTTTTTATTTCAGGACAAAGGTCGTTGCACCATTTGCCGGCGTGGGTTACGTGCCCGCCATCAGGATCCGACACGGAGCAGTCCAATCCATATTTATCCTGAATCTCCCTTACAAGGGCTTCCCATTCTTCCACGCTCACAACATCCGTCAAGGTCATTTTTTCTTCCTTTCGTATATGTCAGATTGCCGGCCAGACAGCATCCTCAAATTTTTATTCGCCTTCGAAGGGCAATAGAATTATATGCAACAGGGGCGCAAACAATGCGCCTTTGCCGCTGAAATAACAAAAAGGCGCCAATGGGCTGCATCAGGCGGGCCCGCGCTCCTTGTTTGTAAAGGTCATGCCACTTTTAAAGGAAAAAGTGAACGCCCTTTCAAGGATTAAATTTGCGTTAGGAACTTAAGTGCATGTTATTGCGGGCAATATTTTTTTAGGATTTTCATGGAGCAGCTGTTTTCGCGCCGATTCCCAGGCCTTTCGGCCCTTGCAGCCGCCGGGCGGTTCGCCGGGGCCGAGGGCGCGCGTGGATTTTCCGGGGCGGCTTAAAGGGCGATTGCCAAAACGGCCTTGTTTATGGTACCCGCTTCTTTTGAAATGACCACTGGTCATATGGGGCGGCGCCAAAATGCGGCCCCCATGGATAATGTTATGATAACCTCTTTATTTTAAATGGTTATTTGATCTTGCTTCATTTAAATGATATATTCGGCCTGCAATTTTTCCAAGATCAGAGCCGTTCATTTGAACGAAGTGCTTGTTATATTTAGATGAAAGGATTTAAGATGGAAAAGATAGGCATCATTCGTTGCGAAAAGAATGAAACAACGTGTCCGCTGGTCGGCTGCATCAAGCCCATGGCCGGCAAGGCCCAGGCGTACAAGGATTATGAAGATCCGCAACTGATGGGCGTTTTCACCTGCCGTTGTCCGGGGGATAACGTGGTTGAACTCGCCGGGATTATGAAGAAGAAGGGGATAGAGTTCATACACTTTCCCACGTGTTTGTTTTCCACAAAAACTGAAGACGGATGGGCGTCCGAGCCCGGCGGTTTTTGCGGCAAGCTGCCTGAATTGATGAAGGCGGTGCACGAAGCCACAGGGCTTCCGGTGGTCGCGGGCACGGGGCATCTGCCAAAGGGTCATATTGTAGAGGTTGTAAAATAGGATTATGGAAAAAATCACCGTCACGATTGTTTATGACAACACCACGACCCGGGAGGATCTGGAAGCTCATTGGGGTTTTGCAGCGGTAATTCAGGCGCATGGCCATACCTTGTTGTTCGACACGGGCCACAAGTGGGAGATCTTGTCCGCAAACATGAAAGTCCTGGGGTTTTCTCCGGACGAGATCGAGGCGGTGGTTATTTCTCACAATCATTTTGATCATGCAGGCGGCCTGGAGGGTTTTTTAGCCCAAAAGGCCGTTCCTGTTTACGTCCCCAAGTCCTGTCCAACTCTATTTGAAGCGGCGAAGCAGGTTAATATCGGCGGGCCTCGGGAGATATTCCCGGGGATTCATTCCACTGGAGAGTTGGGGGATTTTGAGCAATCCCTGGTTGTGGAAGCCGGGGGCGGTCTATTAGTGATCGCCGGGTGCTCTCACCCGGGCGTGGACGTCATCCTGAAGGCGGCTTCGTCTTTTGGAGAGGTTACGTCTTTGGTTGGCGGGCTTCATGGCTTTACCCAAATGGAGGTATTGCGGAACCTGGAGCTGATTTGTCCCACCCACTGCACGCAGCACATTTTGATGATCAAAAATTTGTATCCCATGGCGTATCGGGAAGGAGGCGCGGGAGTGGTTTTGGAGTGGGACCCTCCGCAGGCGCCCGCCTGATTGGGAGGAAGTAATTTTCGCATGTGTGAAAAATAGCTTGCAAAAAAGCGCATAGTAGCATTCAATTCCGGTCAGACATCCTGGGCGCCTGATCATGCAGCATCAAGCGCGGCGGGATGATTTTTTTTTGATCGGAGTGTGTTGTGAAGCGTATAGTCCCCCTATTAGCCTTTCTTACGGCTTTTCCCGCCCTGTCCACGGACATGTATCTGCCGGCCATCCCCATGCTGGTGGAGCAGTGGAACCAGCCTTTGGTGGTGGTCAATCTGACCCTTATCGCATTCTTTGCATCCTTTTGCACATTTATCGCCGTATACGGCCCCTTGTCGGACCGGTACGGAAGGCGGCCGCTGCTGCTGGCCGGAATTACCATATATATAGGCGCCAGCATAGGCTGCGCCCTGTCGCCGTCGGTGTATACGCTCATTGCAGCCCGAATCGGGCAGGGGGCGGGCGCCGCCTCGGCCCAGACCCTGGCCCTGGCGATTATTCGCGACAAATTCGACGGCCTGGAGCGGGGGCGGATTCTGGCACATATGGTGGGCATCATGGCTGTGGCGCCCATGCTGGGGCCGGTCTTCGGCGGATGGATGCTTAAATGGTGCCATTGGCCCTGGCTGTTCGTTTCTCAAGCCTGTCTCGGGGTGATCGGAATTATTGGCGTGTATTTTATGGAGGAGTCGTTAAAGGATCCGATCAAGGTTTCCGCACTCCAGGTTTTCGCCCGATACGGCGTGGTTTTTAAAAACGGCCGCTTTATGAAGCTGAACGTGGTCATGTCTTTGTTCGGGCTGCCTTTTTTCGGGTTTATCGCCTCTTCCTCCTATTTATACATCAAGGTTTTCGGCCTGACGGAGCAGCAATTCGGCTATTTTTTCGCCTTTACCTCCGGCGGGTTCATGTTGGGGCCTATGGTGCTTAACCGTTTGGCCAATCACATGTCCTACAATAAAATCATCGGCATCGGGCTTAGCGGGGTCACCCTGGGCGGTCTGGCGCTTGCGTTTAACTCCCACGCCACCCCCTGGCATTTGGCTTTGCCTATCTTTTTGTTTGTCTTTAGTTTTGGCGTGTTCCGGCCCGCAGCCACCAATATGGCTTTGGAGCAGGTGACCACGGACGTGGGAAGCGCGTCTTCCATGCTGGTGTTTTTATATTCCATGGTGGGCGCCGTGGGCATGTGGATGATTTCCTTGGAATGGCCGGATAAAATGACGGTGCTGGGATCGCTGGCCGCGGGCATTGGAATATTGTCGTTGATATTTTGGTTTTTAAGCTCCGGAAATTACGAGATCGGCGGAGAGCTTCCCCTGGAGGCCCCGGCGGAAGATTGAACCCAAACCTGATTTTTCAGAAAAAATGAATCCTATCCTGTGGAATTTCCACCCACACCTGGGCGCCGGCGTCCAGGCCCATGGATAACAAGGCGCTTTTAGCGGCCGCAGCCACCAGGGTCTGGTCCTGATAGTCCAATAAAACCTCGCAAAAAATGCCGTAATCCACCATGCCGCGAATTTCCGCGGGAAAGAGCCCGAACTTATTATCCTGAACAGGTTTTTGCTCCAGCAGCAACAGGTGCTCGGGCCGGACGGCCGCGTATTTGGGTTTGGGGCATCCGTTGGAGGGCATGGACAGGTTCAGGCAGTCCACGCGCACCTGGCCGTTTTCGCCGCAGGCGGGAAACACGTTTTTCATGCCCACAAAATGGGCCACAAACGGCGAGGCGGGGCGGTTGAATATGTCTTTCACCCCCCCGCATTGCTCCACGCCGCCTTTGTTCAGAACAGCAGCCCTTTGGCTGAGAAACAGGGCTTCGGAAAAATCATGCGTGACCATGAGGCATGTGAGGGATAATTGGGAATGAAGCTCTTTAAGCAGATTGCGCAGGTCCTCCCGAAAAGCCGGATCCAGGGCGGATAAGGGTTCGTCAAGCAGCAAAACCCTGGGCTTGACCGATAGGGCCCGGGCCAGGGCCACGCGCTGCTTTTCTCCACCGGACAGGTTTTCCACGGATCTGCCGGCCAGGGGTGCAATGCCCAAACGCTCCATGAGCCACTTAACCCAATCCAGGCGCTTTTTCCCGGGTCTCTTTTGATAGCGAAGGCCGTAAGCGACATTTTTTTCCACGCTTAAATGGGGAAACAATCCTGCGTCCTGATACACAATGCCCACGCCCCGCCGCTCGGGCGGCAGCCTGGTGATTTCCACGCCGTCCAGAAATATCCGGCCTGAATGGACGGGGCCCACGCCGGCCACGGACTCCAGGATCAGGGTTTTCCCCGCTCCCGTGGGGCCCAGCAGGGCGAAAAACTCCCCTTCCCGCACATGGATATCCACATTGTTGAGGGAGAAATCCGCTAAATCCATGGAAAGCTGTTCAATGCGAATCATGCCGTCACCCCGTTTTGGCCTTGGAAGCGGATGGGAGAGTTAAAAACCGAAGTCCCAGGAATAAGGCCAGGGAAACCAATATCAGCCACACGGCCACTGGCTGAGAATATTTCAGGCCGTACGCGGTGAAGCGTTCGTATATCAGGACCGGCGCCACCATGGGGTGGTAGGCCACAATCACAATGGCCCCGAACTCGCTGATGGCCCGGGCGCAGCACATGATCAGCCCGGCCAGCATGCTTCTCCAGGCCAGGGGAAAAACCACCCGGAAAAAGGTCTGGGTTTGGGAGGCGCCCAGGCTGCGGGACACCTTTTCCAAACGCTCGGGGATGCTTTCCAGCCCGGCCTTGACCGTATTGATGTAAAAAGGCAGGCCCACAAAGGTGAGCACGGTCACGATGCCCGTGGTGGTGCCCATGATTTCCACGCCGATGGACTGTATGGCCCGGCCGAACCAATGGTTGCGCCCTGCTATGCTGAGTATGGCGATGCCTATGATGGGATGGGGTATCATGATGGGCAGATCCACCACGCTCTCCACCAGACGCTTGCCCGGAAACTCCTTCCTGGCCAACAGATAAGCCGTGGGCGTGCCCACAACCAGGCTGATGACGGCAGCCAGCCCGGACGTGCTGATGCTCAGCCAGATGGCTTTGCGTACGTCCTTATCGTTAAAGGTTTCCCAAAGGGACTCCATGGAGGGCGCGGCAATGACGTGGAAAAGAGGCAGCAGGATAAACGCCAGGATTATCCCGGCGGAAGACAGGGTGAGCCAGAAAAAGGGTTCTTTTTTAACGGGCATGAAACACTCCCGGGCCGTGCAAAAAAGAATGCGCCGGCCCATTAAAGGACCGGCGCACAGGTTGATCTATTTTTTGATTTCCACCAGCTCTTTCAGGCCGGCGGGCAGCTTGTCATACATTTCCTGCGTGGGAACGCGGCAAGGGACGAAAGGAGGCTGACCCATATCCTGGAGAATTTTCAGGCCGCCTTCGGGGTCCATGAGGTATTCCATAAAAGCGGTTGCAGCCTCAGGGTTCTGGGAATCCTTAATCAGGCAGATGCCGTAGGTGCAGGATTTTCCGGTGCGGGTGATGGTGGTTCCCGGCTTTTTACCGGAGACCTCCACCCTGGCGTTTTGGTAATTGCTGTCGTAGTTGTAATTGCCCAGGTTGATTTCGTCGGGCAAAACCACGTATTTCAGGTCGTGCTGCACGGCCACGGAAAGATATTCCCAAGCGTAATCCATGTTGCCGGTTTTCAGCAGGCTGATCAATTCCACGGATTTGGGGCGGACATTTTTCTGGGGACGGTTGGCAATGGCCTTGTTGTAGAAGTCCGGAATGTTGTAATAGGACTCGGCCAATTGGAGCACCATCAAGGAACGGTATCCGCAGGGGTCCAGGTTGGGATCGGAATGGCCCCAGACCACGCCTTCGGTCATGAGGATTTCAGGCCAGTTTTTATCGTTGATTTTGTCGGCCAGGCGGCTTTGGTCCGTATAGCACAGCACAAGCTGGTTGGTGGCGAAACGGATGTTCATGTCGGTGAACTTGCCCAGCAGGTTTTTGTCGATGACGGTATAGTCGGCCGAAGCCATGATGTCTGCGGGCTTGCCCACTTCGGAGATCAAGCGGGCCATTTTTGTGCTGCCGCCGGATTCCCTCTGAATGTCCACTTTGGGATATTTTTGTTCGAAATTTTTTTCAATTTCTGCAAAAGGTACGGAAAGGCTTCCGGCGTGAAAGATGGCAACCTTGCCGGCCGGCTCGGCCATGGCTTGGGAACTGAAGACGAGCAGGGAAAATACTGCCAGGATGCAAAGGGAAAAACGTAGTTTCATGAGTAATTACCTCCTGAAGAAAAAATTTGAGAAACGTGAAAAACCTGATTATTCGTATCGAATATCCACCTATTCGATAAATCCGTTATGTTCCAAGGGTACAAACGCCTTTTACGAAATTTTTGCTTATAGGTCAATGAAAGTACGAATTTTTCCATGATAATCGTTTTGTTCTTGCGAGGCATCCTGCAGGGATTTAAAAGTGTAAAGAGAGACTTAAAGTAACAAAGGAAAGTTTGGCGGTTATGAAGAAAAACAGCTTGGCCCTCACCTATTTGAAACTATTATTGATGGCCCTATTCTGGGGCGGCACCTTTGTGGCGGGCCGGTCCCTGGCGGGCAAGGTTGGGCCGTTATCCGCAGCATTTTTGCGCTTTGCCATGGCGTCGGTTTTTTTAACTGTAATCGCCTGGAGGAGGGGGGAAAGGCTGTCTTTTCCCAAGGGCCGGCAGTTGGTTGCCATCCTGTTATTGGGTTTGACCGGAATAAGTTTTTACAACTTTTTCTTTTTTAGCGGGCTGCATCATATTGAAGCCGGCCGGGCGGCCGTTATTATTGCTAATAATCCCATTATACTGGCCTTGCTGTCAGCCTTGGTTTTCAAGGAGAAGCTGACCCCTCAGAAATCCATGGGTATATTGCTTTCCGTGTCCGGCGCCGTGGTGGTCATAACCAAAGGGCATCCTTTGTCCTTATTTAATGAAGGCGTTGGGCCCGGCGAAATGCTGATCGCCGGCGCGGTGTTCAGTTGGGTGGCTTATTCCATGATCGGCAAGGTGGTGATGGCCAATTTATCGCCTTTGCTTTCCGTGACTTACTCCGTAATAGCAGGCACGGTGATGCTGGCGATTCCCGCCGGGATGGAGGGGGTTTTCAGCAGCATGTTCTCGTACGGACCATGGCAGTGGTTCTCGTTGTTTTATCTGGCTTTTTTCGGAACCGCGCTGGGCTTTGTCTTTTATTATGAAGGCATTAAGACAATAGGCCCCACCCGGGCGGCCTTGTTCATCAATTTTGTGCCTGTGAGCGCGGTGCTGTCCGGATTTGTTATTTTAGGGGAGGCGCTTACGCTTTCTCTCCTGGCGGGGCTGGCCTTAGTCAGTTCGGGAGTTTATTTGACAAACGTCCAAAACCTGTTTCGCCGTCATGATAAAAGGTCGGAAAATAATTCTTCGTAGGTGCAATCCGCAATCAACTCCACTTTTTCCTGCATGGCTTCAAAACGCTCCATAAGCTCCAGGGCGAAGGGCGTCAGCTTGGATCCGCCGCCGGAATGGCCTCCGATTTTACTTTCAAGCAAGGGGTGGCCCAGGCGCTCTTCTGCATTTTTTATTCTTTTCCATGCGCCGCGATAGCTCATGTTCAGACTTTGGGCCGCGGCGTTGATGGATCCATGCTTTTGAATGGCTTTTAAAATTTTAATGCGTCCATGCCCGAATATCACATCCCCATCCCTGTTTTGCAGCCAAATCTTTGAGCGAACGCACGTATTTTTTTCTTTTGACGGCATAATCTCCTCATAAAGTTTCTAAGAATGGATTTCTTTATCACTTACACCAAGTTGACTAAAAAGAAAAGTAAATCCCGAAAATCTGAAAAAATGCATCCCGTTTTTACAGCTTGAAAAAGAATGCGACACCCAAGACGGGCGGGAAAATTTCGGCCGATCCTATCAATTTTGCAAAGTATTGATATAATGTATAAAGCTCTAATTTTTTCGGATGATTGTTTTTAAATCTTCCTGGCACGGCAGTTGCCTATATATCTGGCAGGCCAGGGCGTTTGGTTACTCCGTTAACCCTGCAGAGCAAAGGAGATGGATATGGAAAAAAAATACCAGCCAGGATATTACAAGTCCGATAGGCCGGATATAAAGAGCTTGGTGGACCACTTTTTTGAGGCCTGGGAAAAAGAAGCGGCTCTTTCGGCGCAGAAGGAGATCGTGCTGCCGCCCAATATTTGCTTCTCCCGCAAAATTGGCGTGGGCGCTTTGGAAATCGCCGACCTGGTGTCCAAAGACACGGGCTTTCCGGTCATGGACAGGGAGATTATCGAGTACATCTCCCTTGCTTCGGACCTTTCCACACGCACAGTCAAGATATTCGACGAGCGCTACCCCGGAACCGGGACGAATTTTTTCAGCATGATCCTTGGGGAAGGCTCCTTTATCCTTAGCGACTTCAGCAGGCAGCTCGCCCAGGCCGTCGCGGCATTGGCGGGCTTAGGCCCTCTGGTTTTCGTGGGGAGAGGCGCTCACCTGATTTTACCCAGAGACAGGGTGCTGGCCGTGCGTTTAGTGGCTTCCAAGGAGTACCGGATCAAACGCGTGGCCAAGATCATGGAGCAAGACGAAAAGCTGATTAAAAAGGAAATCGACCGTGTGGACGCTGAGCAGGCCGGTTTCTTTAAAAAGGTTTTCGGAAGAAGCGACGCGCCCAACGAGGAGTTCGACCTGGTGATTGTCCGGGACAATTTTCCCGACGCCCAGCATGCAGCCAAGCTGATTCAGGAAGCCTATAAAATGAAGTTCAGCTAGGCGGGATGCCAGCGATAATGCGTTCAAAGGGAGCGGGCGGGTTCCCGCCTGCTCCCGGGTTTTTTTAACCTTCTTTGCATTGAAAGGAGGCGGCCATGCAGCTTGTACCATGGAGAACCTTGGGAGAGGTAAGCGCCCGGGCCAATGAGTTGGAGGATCTTTGGAACCGGTATTTTGACCTGGCAAGGCCTTTCAGGACCATGTCGGCGCCCTGGACCCCCACCACGGACGTAAAAGAGACTGAAGAGACAATTGTTGTGACGGCAGAGCTACCGGGCGCGGAGCCGGAGCAGATCCACGTGGATTTTTCCGATGGCGTTCTGACCATCAAAGGGGAGAAAAAGGGCGAAACCGAGGAAAAAGGCGCTCATCACTATTATAAGGAAAGGTACTCGGGCAATTTCTTGCGGTCGTTTCAGCTGCCGTGCCGGGTGTTGGCAGATGGCGCCCAGGCGAATTTTGAAAAAGGGGTGCTGACCGTCACCCTGCCCAAAGCCCTGGAGGACCAAAAAACCAAGATAGATGTTCAATACAAGAAGTAATTTGGTGTATACTTGGGTTTATGCACGGATAATCGAACCCAGCGCTCAGGGGGATTTTTAGCGTGATCCATAAACCCGATACAAAGGCCTCCTCGGTTGCGGCGTCCATGCCTACCGCGCCGCAGTTCGAGGAGGCCATGACAAATCCCGCCTTTTATCCTTTTCCGGCGGACAAGGTGGAGGTGCATCGCACCCATATCAGCCTGGTTTTTTTGGCCGGAGATTTTGCTTTTAAGGTCAAAAAGCCTCTGGACCTGGGATTTCTCGATTTTTCCACCCTGGAAAAAAGGAAAAAAGCCTGTGAGGACGAACTGATCCTTAACAGAAGGCTTGCGCCTGAAATCTATTTGGCGGTCGTCCCCATCTTTATGGACGGACAAGGCGCTCTCACGCTTTCTCCATCAGGCAGACCCGTGGAATACGCCGTAAAAATGAAACGCCTGAACCAGTGCGGCATGTTCGACGTTTTACTGGAGCAAGGCAAGCTGGATGAAAAAGCCATGGAGGAGTTGGGCGGCATCATGGCGAATTTTCATGCACGGGCCGACGCCCGCCCCAGCGTGAACGCCTATGCTTTTCCCGAAGCGATCCTAAATATGTGGGCGGAAGACCTGGCCCAGGTGAGGGAGCATATCCCCAGGGTGATCCCGCCCGAACCCATGGACCTGGTGGAGGCTTTTTCCAAATCGTTTGTGCAAAACAACGCAGCCTTGCTTCTGGAGCGCATTCGTGAAAACCGGATTCGGGACTGCCACGGCGACCTTCACCTGCAGAATATCTGCCTGAATAAAGGCAAGGTTGTGGTCTTTGACTGCATTGAGTTCAATGAAAAATTCCGATGCATGGACGTGGCTTCGGAGATCGCCTTTTTAGCCATGGATCTGGAGTGCCGGGGCGCAACGGCTTTGGCCCGGGCGTTTACCGCCTCCTACATCGAGCACGCTCAAGACCCGAACCTGAAAAAGCTTCTGCCTTTTTACAAATGCTACCGGGCCTTGGTCCGGGCTAAAATCATGTGCATCCGCGCCAATGGGGAGCCTCTGGGCGACATGGCGAACCAATACGCCATGTTGGCCGCAAGGTACGCCGCGCCCTTTCCCCGCCCTACCCTGATTTGCATGGCTGGAATAACCGGCTCCGGAAAAAGCGGCGTAGCTCAGGAGATGGCAAACCTGACGGGCGCCGCGGTTTTTGCGAGCGACGTAATCCGCAAGACCATGTTTGGATTTGAGCCCACGGAAAAAATCCCGGAGCCCGCCGTCAAGGAAGTTTACGGGCAAGGGGCGTCCCAAAAGGTCTACCAAAGCATGCTGGATCGGGCCCGGGAGAATCTCGGGGAGGGAAAAAGCGTGATCCTGGACGCCACGTTCACCTTATCCCAGGGGAGAAAAGCCGCTTACGACTTAACGCGGGAATACGGCGCAAATTTTTTTCTGGTTGTTTGCAGCCTGCCGGAAGATATCGCCAAAGAACGCATTTCGGGCAGGGCCAAGGACGCCCAATCCGTCTCGGACGGAACCCTGGCCGTTTACAAGGCCCAAAAAAAGGAATGGCAGCCCATAGAGGGAATTCCCGAGTCCGGGATTATTGAAGTGGAAACACTCCGTCCGCCATGCTTGCTCGCCTGCAGGGTTCTTGCGGAGGCAATTAGTTTGAAAGCAGGTTGATTTTAGCTTTTCATACAGCCGTTTTTATTGTATATTATTATCAGTTAGATCTTTTCAATCGTAGAAACCGAACTGGAATATCCCATGAAATTTTTTGAAAATATGGACCCGATTGAACGGGAAATCATGATTCTCAAAGCAGTTTTAGGAAGCGTTTCTTTGGAGGGGATGAAGCGAGCCGCTGAGGAGTGTGAAAGCGAAATTGCCAAGCTAGAAGCCAAGAGGCATTTTAAGTCTACCTTGAAACCAAAGGGTCAAACAGGCTGATGAGCTTGGAATAATCTACCGCCCTCCAAACCTCCTGAATTGCTTCATGATACCTTTTTAAAAAAACCGTATTGTAAAATTCTGATACAGCCATCGGAAGATAATTAGCCTGCATTAGCAGCAAGTCGCAAAGTAATCTGGTAAAGCGGCCATTTCCATCTCTGAACGGATGAATAATGATCAGTTCTCCATGAATTTTTCCCAGCCTGCCTAATATTTGCTCCTTATTTAAATCTTCAGTAAACGGAGTCAATGCTTCCAGTTCAATGGAGAAGTCCTTCATGTGATTATTTATATAGGCGGCGTGGCAGAACCTAATATTTTCGGAAGATAAGTCCACAGTCCTGTACTCTCCCGCCCATTCATACAAGTCCCCCAAAAAGAGCTTATGAATATCGCAAACATCTTTCTCTGAAAAAGCATGGTTTTCGGAGTATTTTTCGGCGGCCTTTTTGTACGCATTGACAAGGCAGTCCTTTTCTCTGGACTGAAGTTCTTCAGGGTCCTTGATCCCGAGTTTGTTTATCAACACCCCATGCTTATGATCAAAAGAACTGTCATTAACGTCATACTTAACCATGGCCGCTCCATTGAATTACAAGGGGGGTTTACACACCGCATTTTCCACTTGTTCGTACATGGGCTCGAACTTGCTTCTGGGGAGCTTCCTGCTTTTGTATTGGACCCGGTCCTGGGTGTACACCAGTATTTGGCGGGTCGCTTGTTTGGGATGGGACAACAACTCCATGTAATTCAAATTGTTGCAGGGGACGTGAACCTTGCGGGAGGGCCAGGAGTATTCCAGGACGATTTCCGACTCCCAGGCTTGAAGGCCGGTGAACCTGTGGGAGCAGGACCAATAAGAGCCGATTATGAAGGCAAGCAAAATGGCGCCCCATAAAAAAAGGCCAAGCCCTCTGTATGACTCAGTATTTTTCAACTCCCGCCTGCGAAGTTTGGGATAGGCCAACGCCGCGTAAACGGTGGCCCCTACAAAAAAGCCCGACAGAACGACAAGGAAAAAATCCCTGATAAGATCCGAAGAATTGCCGAAAATAAACGTGGTCATGCCGGGCTCCTCACCTGAAAAAAGCCGCTTTTCCCGCTCATGCCTGATGGTTCGACAAAATCAGGATGCTTTCAGGCCGGAGCACAAGACCTCCGTCATTTCCTCGCCGGCTTCCAATAGGCTGAACTGGCTGGACGGCAGGCACCAGTTGTATATTAGGCCGCGGATATTATGCATAACCACCTGGGTCAGATCCGTGGAGGACGAGTTTTCCCGAAATTCCCGGCGGGCCTGGCCCTCTTGTATCAATTCCTCCACAATGCGGTACAACTCCCTTTTTTCCGTCATTTGGCCGGACAGCTTGGCGTTATGACCGATCTGAATCAGATAGGCCGTCCTTATAACGTTTTTTCCCAATATTTCCATATGCTCAAAAACCAGATGGCAGAATAACTTCAGCTTGTCCGAAACCGAATTCATGGCCGCAAGGCGCGGGAATATCTCCTCCCGATAATGGGAGTCCGCCGCCAGAATCCTTTCCACCACCAATTGGTCTTTGGACTTGTAATGGGCGTAAAAAGCCCCTTTGGTCAAACCCATTTTACCGCAAATATCGTCAATGGAAACATTGTCATACCCTTTTTTCATAAACATGGGTATGGCGGTTTCAAAGATCTTTTGTTTGGTATTGCCGGACCGGCCCCTTGGGCGACCAATTTTTCCCCCGGACATGAATCCCCTCTCCAATTGCAGGTTAAGAAGCAAACAGGTTGCGGATCAAGGGGTTGCAGATTCCCTGATCCCTCAAGTTTGTATTGGCTCGGAGGGCAAGGTACAAAAATTACTGTTAATCGTCAAGAAAGATTGACAAAATCGTCTCAGTGCCGTACCCTAAAATCATACCGGGGTATGTTTTGTCGCGCGCCCCGGGGTCTTGCCGTAAATCATATCACTTTTATTCATCATTTATTGTGCATCAGAGGGAGGGGCTGTATGAATGACTTCCAGACCACGACGGTTCAGGCGCTGGCTATCAATTCCGCAAAAAAGAACTGGGACCTGCTGTTCACCAACCTGGAGGACCGGGCGGTTTTGTACAAGGAGTTTGACAAGAAATCCAATAGGATAGCCAATGGAATAAAGGCCTTGGGGCTTGGCGCCAACGACCGTATTTCCGTGATTCTACCCAACGGCCTGGAATACGCGCTGGCGGATTTCGGGATTTACAAATCCGGAGCCGCTCTGGTTCCGTCCAATATGATGGTGGCTGCCGGGGATATAGCCCACATATTGCAGGACGCTTCCGTAAAGATGGCCTTTGTGCATGAAAGCATGGCTGAGAAGGTCCTGGCCATGCAAAAAAACCTGCCTTTGTTAAAGCAAATCGTGGTGGTGGGCGGAGCCAGCCGGGACGGCCTGACGGGATGGGAGGATTTTCTGGCTCAAAATTCCGAGGAGCCTTTGAGCCCCACGGCGTCCGAAGCGGACGACGCCCTGATCGTCTACACGGGCGGCACCACGGGCAAGCCCAAGGGGGTGTTGCACAGCCAGCGGGGCCTGTTTTTTGACGTCATCGCCCATGTGGTGGGGCTGCCCCTGACTCATAAGGACAAAATCCTGCTCATGACGCCCATGTCCCATGCCACGGGCTGGCTGCTTTTTGCAGGATGCGTCAAGGGGACCAGCTTTTGCTTTGAAATGGTTTTCGACCCCTTCAAGGTCCTTGAAGTGATTGAGAAGGAAAAGGTCACCATGACCATGATGGTGCCCACCATTATATATGTGTTCCTGGACATCCTCAAAGGCATGGAAGTGGACACCAGCTCGCTGCGTATCATCGGATACGGCGCCGCGCCCATCGCCGCCTCCCGCCTGGAGGAAGCCATGGAGCGTTTCGGCCGCATCTTCTACCAGAAATACGGCCTGGTGGAATGCCCCAACATGATCACCACCCTGACCGTGGAGGATCACGTGCGGGCCTTGGAGAAGCCTTCCATCCTCCAGAGCTGCGGCAAGCCGGACCACATGGTCTCCTTGAAGATTCTGGACGATGACGGCAATGAACTGCCCATGGGCCAGGTGGGGGAGATTGTGGTCAAGGCGCCGTACGTCATGAGTGGATACCTGAACCTGGAGGACGCCACCAAGGAAACCCTCAAGGACGGCTGGCTTTACACCGGCGACATGGGCAAGGTGGACGACGAAGGCTACGTCTACATTGTGGATCGGAAAAAGGACCTTGTCATCACCGGCGGCATGAATGTATTCCCTGCGGACGTGGAAGCTTGTCTGATCAATCATCCCCAGGTCAAGGACGTGTCTGTGATAGGCATTCCGGACGATCATTGGGGCGAGGCTGTGACGGCCTGCGTGGTCGCAGAGGAAGGCGCCGTGGAAGAGGAACTGATCCAGTTCTGTAAAGGCAAGGTTTCCAAATACGCCGTGCCGAAAAAGGTGATCTTCATGGATGAACTGCCCAAGACCATCATCGGCAAGATCGATAAAAAAGCCCTGCGCGCGCCTTTCTGGGAGGAAAAACTGAGGCAGGTGAACTAAGCGGGAAAAATAGCCCCTTGACACCCGGTAAAATTGGGGAGTAAAGCCCAATATAAGAGCGGTTGAAACCGCTGATGCGCCTTGCAAAGGCCGCAAGTTGATAAGACGCCGTTTCTCTGAAAAACGGACGCGTTAAACAGTTGAAATAAAATGAACCTCCCCGCAGCAAGCTACGGGCTATTTCAAGGTATCAGCTCGGCAAGCTGCGGGGTATATACCCACTATAAAATAAAAAAGGGCCACGAAGGTCCGGCTTCCCGAACAAAGGGAGACGGCTTTTGCGGCCCTTTTTTTAGGCGCCGGGTTTTGCCCGATTTGTTGCCCTTGATATGCTTCGGCCATTTTTTTGTTGGAAAGGAGAAAGTCATATGTCGTCTGAAATGAACATGACCTTAAAACCCATAGGCAAGGTGCGGAGCTCCGTTGCTACGCCGATTTTGAACGCGAACGACGCGGATATTGAGCTGGCCGGTAAAATGGAGGCGATTCGTGAGTTCCACAAGGGCCTCCAGGACGCCGTCAGCGAATTGGTCGTCTTCCCGGAATGGGAGGAGCTTTTGGACGGCATTGAGGATTTTTCCCATGTGATGGTGTTGTACTGGCCCCACCTGATTGACCCTGAGCGCAGGAACCTGAAAAAAGTCCACCCCATGGGGCGCAAGGACATGCCTTTGAAAGGCATTTTCGCCACCAGAAGCCCGGCCAGGCCCAATCCCGTATTGGTCACCGTGGTTCCATTGGTGGAGCGGAGCGGCAACGTGCTCAAGGTCAAGGGAATGGATGCGGTGGACGGAAGCCTGTTGCTGGACATCAAGCCCCATCTGCGGTCTTTCCACGGCGAAGACAACCCGGTCATGGCCCCTTGGATGGAACAGCTTTTCCGGGAGTTGGACGAGCCTTAGCCTTCCGCGCCTTCTTCCGGCGGGGATGGCGCCGGCATATAACTTAATCAGGCTTGCTAAATTGCAGGGGGGCCGTCGCGCCTCCCTGCCTTACCCTTCCGGTTGCAGCAATGCTCTTTCCCGTTGACACCCCAGCCTTTTACAGCCCATAATTCCAATAAAAAAGCGTGTTCATTCATTTTTTCGGAACCGACCGGAAAGTCTGGTTATGTACAAGTTCAAGAAAATAAATTCCCGGATTACGGCCTATTTGCTGGTTCCCGTGGCTCTGCTGCTATTGATCATGGGATGGGGGGGCTACCTCCTGGCCAGCGATCACTTGCAAAACCTCTGGGCCGAGGCCGCGACCTTGCAGCTTCAGCGCGCGGCCCATCAGGTGGACATGCGCTTTGACGAGCCCAAAGCCCTTATCAACCTATTCGCCGAGGCCTCGGGAAAACCGGGCGCCTGGCTTACGCACAAGATCATTTTGGATCAGCTGCGAAGCCAGGACGGCGTGGTCCGGGCGGATGTCAGCCTATCCGAGGGCTATCTGCAAGAGGCGGGCGCCGCTTCGGAAATGCGGGGAAGGATGGGCCGGGCCTCCGTCCCGGGCAGCCGCATGGAGCGCCTTAGTGAAATGGCCATCCGCCGCAGGGGCGGCATCCAGGTGGCTTCGCCTGTTTTCGACACGGATGAGTCGCGGAAGACCGTTTCATTGACCAGCGAGTTTCTGGATGAGAACGACGAGCCGGTGGGCGCCCTGGAAGTGGTTATGGAATGGAGCCATCTGATTCAGGCCGTGCAGGCTGAGGGGGTCTGGAAAGCGGGCAGGGCCATCCTTGCGGACAATCAGGGCCGAATTTTGGCCCGCAATCCGTCCGCGAGCATGGAATCCCTTAACGAAACCGCCGATCCTTTGGAATTGAAAACTCTTGAGGCGTTGAAAGCCAAGGAGTCCGGCACGCTGATTTACAGCGAGGATCCTTTGCAATTCAGCGGGTTTTACAAACTTCGGGAGGCGCCCTGGACCCTGGTGCTGATCGCTCCGGGCGAAGAGGTTCTGGCGCCGATCCTGAAGTCCCGCAACTATTACATTGCCGGAGCAACCCTGGAGTTTTTCATCATCCTGCTATTAATCCGGATAGTCACTACAAAAACAGTAGCATCCATCAAGGAGGTTTCGGACGCTGCGAAAAAGGTTTCCCAGGGGGATTACTCGCCCCATCTTGAGACCAAATACAGGGACGAAATGGGAACCCTGGTCCGTGACTTCAACACCATGGTTGTGCAACTGGAGGAGCGGGCGCGCTTGAAAACCTCCATCAACCTGGCCATGGAGGTGCAGCAGAACCTTTTGCCCCAGGACTCCGTTAAATTCCAGGGGCTCGACATCGCCGGGACGAGCGTATACTGCGACGAGACGGGCGGGGATTATTACGATTTCATCCATTTTGACTCCATGGGCGAACAGTGCATGGCTGTCGCCCTGGGCGATGTCTCCGACCATGGCATCCCCTCGGCCCTGTTCATGACGACCGCGCGGGCCTTGATCCGGTGCCGGGCCTCTCTTGGAGGCGGTCCGGCCGCCATCGTGGAGGACGTGAACAGGCTGTTATGCCGCGACACCCAGCAGTCCGGCGCTTTCATGACCTTGTTTTACCTGGAACTGGATGCCGGGAAAAACAAGCTCACCTGGGTGAGAGCCGGGCACGATCCCGCCTTGTTGTACGATCCGGCCTCCGGCGCCTTTGAAGAGTTGGGCGGCAAGGGCTTGGCCGTGGGAGTGCGCTGCCAATGGGGGTATGAGGAAAATCATTCCACGGCTTGGGGGCCGGGTAAGATAATCCTTCTGGCTACGGACGGCATCTGGGAGGCCCGCAATCCCCGGAGAGAGCAGTTCGGCAAGGAGCGTTTTAGGGAGTCCATCCGGCGGAGCGCTCATTTAGGACCGGAGGGAATCATTCAAGCGGTTTTGGACGACTTGACCGCCTTCCGTCAAGACGCGGCTATTGAAGACGACATCACCCTGGTGGTGATTAAGGACGAATCCTGAAAGACAGCATGGGCGTCTTTAGGATATAATGCCTGTACACGTTCAAAAAAAAGGCGGCGCCTGGCCGGCGCCGGAACCCGGGCATGATGGATAATCATTAGGGAGAGACCATGGACGAGGACAAGGCGAAAATCCTTATCGTTGATGACGAAAAGATCCATATCAGCGTTCTGACGAAATTTTTGTCCGGTGATTATGACGTTAGAATCGCCTTGAACGGCGCCGAGGCCTTGATGCGGGCCAAGGCCGATCCTCCCCCGGATTTGATTTTACTGGACGTGATGATGCCCGAAATGGATGGGTTTGAAGTCTGCCGGCGGCTGAAAAGCGACAAGTCCCTGAAAAGCATCCCGGTCATCTTTCTCACCACCAAGGACGACGAAGAAAACACGGCCAGGGGCTTTGAACTGGGCGCGGTGGATTTTATCCGCAAACCTTTCAGGCCGGCCGTGCTGTCCGCCCGGATTCGAACCCATCTGGCCATGTCCAATCAAAAGCAGCTTTTGGAGCAGCAGGTCAAGGAACGCACGGCCGAGTTGGTGAAATCCCAGAAAAAGCTGCGCGACGCCATGGGCAACCTGTTGACCATCCAGGTGGCGCCCGGGGTGTTGTGGCTGCAGGTTCCCGAGGCGGACTTGCGCATTCTTTGCGGCTGTCCGGGCGAGGTGGTCAAGCTTCTGATGCTGAAAGGGCTGAACGCCCCGGCCTTTAAGGACGGAGTGAACTTCGAGACCGGCCCCAACGTGATATTGCTGTCCGACTTGCTGGTCCAAAACGGCCAGTTCGCCAATTTGTCCGAGTTTCCGGTTTTGCAAATGCTTTACCGCCAGGGCATGATGATTCCCGGCCACCCTAACAACACGGGCGTCAAGCCCATGCTTATCGGCTCCGCGGAACAGGTTCGCGCCCAAATGGAGTATATCCACCATGGCAATTACGGGCTTTTAAGCAAAGAGGAAATCATGGCCGCGGGGATAGATGAGGACCTTGCGGAATCCATGATGCGCGTGAAGCTGAAGTTTGCATTCGGCAAGATCAAGAAGCCCTACGAGTTTCTGGACACCCTGGAGATCGACGATACTCTTCAGGAAATCCGCAACGGCGTTTTTGTGCGGCGAATCGGGTTTAACCAGTTTCGGTTCCATTACCGTGAACGATTTGCCGACATTGACCTGAATCTGCCCAAAGACGTCCACTATCCCTCGCCCTACCCCTTGGGGCGCCATCGCCTCCAGCGGCATTATTTTTCCGTGCTGCACACCGGCGAAGGCGACGGCTGGAACACCAAAAAGCCCAGTATGAGCAGCGTGCTCATGTTTCAGGGCCGCATATATCTGGTGGACGCCCCGCCCAGCGTCATGAACGGCCTCTCTGCCCTGGGCATTGACATCAGCGAGGTGGAGGGCATTTTTCACACCCATTCCCACGACGATCACTTTGCCGGCCTGCCCGACCTTGTGCACACGGACCGGCGCTTGAAGTATTTCGCCACGCCCCTGGTGCGCACCGCCGTGGCCAAAAAATTTGCCGCCCTGACCTCATTGCCCGAGGAAAAGTTTGAACAGTTTTTTGACATTCACGATTTGGAATTTGATACATGGAATAAAATCGGCGGTTTGGAGGTAAAGCCTTTATACTCCCCCCATCCGGTGGAGAACAACTTGTTTTTATTCCGGGCGCTGGACTGGAACGGACACCGCACCTACGCCCATTGGGCCGACCTGACCTCCTTCGAGGTCCTGGATAAAATGACCGGTGAAGGGCCGGAAGACGTTTCGCCTGATTTTGCGGAAGCCGTCAAGAAGAGTTACATGATTCCCGCGGCAATTAAAAAGCTCGACATAGGGGGCGGCATGATCCACGGCGTGGCCTCTGATTTCATGGATGACGACTCGGAACGCCTGATACTCGCCCATCTGGAACGGGACCTGACCCCGGAGGAAATGGAAATCGGGTCCGAGGCTTCGTTCGGGGCGGTGGACGTTTTGATTGCCGGGGAACAGGGGCATTTGCAGCAAAAGATTTTCGATTATTTAAGGGAGATGTTTCCCGAGTCTTCCGAGGACGAAATCCGCATGTTGATGAACGGGCCCATTGTGGACCACAACGCAGGCGCCATTCTCACCAAAAAAGGCCAGGACGCCGATGTTGTCCGCATGCTGTTGGCGGGCGCCGTATTGTTTGTGGACTCCGAGCTTGGCATAAGCAATCAACTGGGGTTCGGCTCGTTTATTGGACTGAAGCAGGTTTTTGAAAAAGACGCCAGAACCGCAGGAACCTACCGGGCTGCCTCCCATGGGTCTTCGCTGCATATCCACAGGCGGCTTTTCAGGACTTTTTTAAAGAATAACGGAATTATGGAGGATTTCGCCGAGCGCTTGAAGAAAATCCAGTTTCTCCGCCGCACCTGGCTGTTCGGGGAAAACACATCGTTTTCCTTTCTCGACCGTCTTTCCAAGCAGGTTGAAACCACCTATCTTCTGGATGGGGCGCAAATCGATTTATGTTCGGATGCGGGCCTCTGCCTGATTGAACAAGGAGGGGTAACCGTAACCAACGGCGCCGGAGGCGTCAAAGGCGAACTCAAGGCGGGGGATTTTTTCGGCGAACATTTTCATACGAAAGAGAATTTTGAAAACCCGGTTTTTTCAGCCAAAGGCGATTGCGCTTTAATCAACATTCCCAGGGATGAGATTTTCAACGCCCCCATCGTGCATTGGAAAATCCTGGAAACAAGACGCAAAAGAGTCCGGGTGCTGTATTGAAGGACGGCGCTGCCGAAATTTTGGTCCTGAAATCAGGCGCTTTGCGATCCAGAATGGATAAGCTGGGGGGGCGGCTATAAAAAGAAAGCCGCCCTCCCCTTGATTGCTTTTTTTAAGAAGGTTGAACCATATCCAGGGCGCCCATGGTGTGACGGGTAAACAGGGACGCCACTTTGGGATTTTGGCCCAGGCCCTGGGCATGCAACTCCACCTGGAGTCCCTGCTCTTCAAAGGCTGACTTCCACGAATCCTCCTCGCCCGCCAGGTCCTCCTCAAAATGCACTCCGGAAACGAGCATGAAGGGCGCCAGCAGCACACGTTTGAAACCCTTGTCCCTGACTTCCTGAACCACGTCCTCCTGCTCGGGAATGCCTTCCTCCACAACGCCCACAAAGGCTTTTTCGCCGTAGGTCTTTTTTAAGACGCTGGCCATGGCCGTGTACATGCTCCAGGCCGGATGGTCCGTGCCGTGGCCCACCAGGACCACGGCCTGATCTTCCGGGCCTTGAAAAAGAGGCTCAAGAATTTCAGAGACTTCCATGCAATCCTCGGGCGAGGACAGCAGCGGCAGGCCCATGGAAACCCGGATAGGGCCGGTTCTTGCGTCGTCCACCAGCCGATAGAACTCGTGGCCGCAAGTGAGGTGCAACGATTGCAGCACCGCCCATTCATGACCGGCCTGGTGCAACAGGTCGAAAACCTGGTAGGGATGCAAAACCTCCCGGCCCGCCTTTTTACGCACCTTGGAAGCCACCATCCGGGAGGTGAAGGCCCAGTGGATGTCGTGGCCGGGGAAGGTTTTTTTGTAATAAGCGTCAATATCGTCGTACGCGGCCATGGCGCGCGTGGATGTTCCGAATGCCGCCAATATGATTGGAGTGTTCATTATTATTCTTCCTGATGGTTATGTTTTTTCAATAAAATAGAGTAATTGATTCGTTCCTGAAATCGCTTGGTCCGCAAGCTGGCTGTATCCAAAACTATGGAGGCGGCCCCGGTTTTATCCTGGGGAGCGACCGTCCAGGGGCCGTGGCCTTCCGGCGGGAGGATAACCCCGGATTGGTCATTGGAGCTGCAAACCAGCGCCAGGCGGTCCAACGTCCTGCCGCCCATAAGCATGTGATCGTCAGGAGTAAAGCACTCCTCGGAAACCACAACCAGGTCGCAGCCCTGCTTGGCCAGGGAAACCGAAACCTCGGGGTGTCTTAGAGCCTCCTTTTCCAAAAAGGCTATCCTGAGCGGGCCGAAATCCACGGTTTGCAAGGGTTCATTAGGATTTTGCGCTGCGCCGGAAAATGGGGCTATTCGGGTTATTTTTCCCGGTTCGGCCAGGACCGCCATGGCCGGCCCTCCGTTTTCCTGCAACAGGGCGGCCGCGGCGATGTTATGTGTATTGGCCAGGCTTTCCAGAACTCCAACCGGGTTGCCGGCCGTGAAGTTTTTCGGCAAAACAGCCAGTCGGGGCGCATCGTCGCCGTCCTTTAATACGGATTTCATAAGGCCTGGAATGTCGCCGCCAATGAGGGCGAAAATTTTGATTTCTCCGGACTTGGGCAGGCCTAACCAGTCGGTCTGGTCCGGGATCATCCTGAGATCCAGGTAGATTTCTCCGTAATATTCCGGCTTTCGTTGATCCATGATTTTACGTCTGCGGCTGGAAGGCAGTTTGCCGTTCTCCAGCAAGGGGAGATCCGCGATAAATACGGCGGAATCCTGGCTGGACTCCACTAAAAGCGCCTTGCCGTTATGGTCAATGAGGCAGGATTGGGCGTCCGCGCAATCCATGAGCCGATCCTGGCCGGTGCGATTGCAGACCGCCATGGCGAATCCGTTTTCCAGAGCCCGAAGCCGCCAGAGGTCCACCGGGTCCATGCCGGAAGGAGGCCAGTTAGCCGGGACGACAACCAGGTCCGCGCCTTGCAAGGCCAAAGTGCGGGGCATGAGGCCGTAATAGGTGTCCGAGCAAATCAAAACGCCCACCTTGCCCCAGGGCGTTTTAAAAACCGGGTTTTGGCTTCCGGACCCAGGGCAGGCCCAACGGGCCTCGCCGTTTACCTTGCGATAAGTGCAAACCACTTGTCCTTCCGGCCCGATCACCACGGCGCTGTTGTACATAATGCCTGTGCTTTCGTCCTTTTCAGGCATGCCGACCACAATATAGGCCTGGTTTTCCCGTGCGATGGGGGCCAATGCTGAAACACTAGGGCCTGACAGGGGCTCGGCCAAGGGAAAGACGTCCTGCCGGCCGGTGAATGAGTACCCGGACACCCCCATCTCCGTATTCACGATGATTTTAGCGCCATGGTCCGCCGCCTTGCGGTTCAGTTCAACCAAAGCGGCCCGGTTTTGTTCCGGCTCTTTATATTGTACATTCAGGTGAATCAGCCCGATTCTTAAAGCGTGAGTCATGATTGTCCTTTCCCTGCATTCATGGTTGCAGCCGCTCTACTTTTCCGCCGGCAAGGGCCGGACATAAGGCAGCAGTTCCAATGGGTTATCGCAGCTTACCCCCAAAGCGCCCAGCGAGACGGCATGGTCGAAGCGCTTTTTCAAGTCGTGCGCTCCCCACAAGTATACAATAACCGGCGCCCCGTGTTTGTTTAATTCATCAAAGCCTGTTCAAAGGTCGAGACTGTCCATTCCGTGATTTTACCTTGGGCGCTTTTTAAATGTAAGGCCTGGATTTCAGCATTCAAACCTCCGGAATTAAATATAATGCCTGCAAATCATGTAAATATTGCGCAGGGAGGAGTTGTAGTACAGGCCTCCCAGATACAGCCAGTAGAACGTCTTCATGCACAGGATGCACGCCACCGCCCAGAATCCCAGCCAACTGAACAAACGCGCCCCAAAAGGCATGGGTGGGATGTACCGGCGGCTTTGGTTGTTGGCCGGGGAAAAGGCCCGGGACTGCAACGAAAGGGCCAGGATGACCGAGCGCCGGTATCCGTTGACGATCACCGGCCTCACGAACATGATCCAGTTGGAGGCCAGCGTAAACGGATTAGGGGAGAACACGCGCATTCCCCGCACCTGCCAGGCCCGCCGGACCGTAGACGCCTCCTGCATGATCCCCGGAAGAAACCGAAGCGCAGTGACGGACATAAAAGCCAGAACATAAGGCGTTCCGACTCCTAAAAGCCCCTGCATCAGGCTTCGGGCGTCCGTGCTCCAGCACAGGGCCAGGCCCAGCATCATCATAGAGGTAAAGCGCAGGGACTGAATCGCCCCGTGGCGAAATCCCTCCCGGTACACGTTCATTTCCCCGGTCAGCCAGCCAAGCAGGAGATTGTCCGGCTCCACCAGGTTAAGCAGCACGGTGCGCGGCTCCCCGTAATAGAATATTGCCTGGGAGAACATGGTTCCCCAGGTGACCAGGGCCGCACCGAAAACCAGCCATGCCAGTTGTCTGGCCGACAGCCCCGAGCACAGGGCGGCCAGCAGACACAAGGCGCCCATGGCGCACAGGGAAAACAAGGAATCCAGCAGCACGGAAAGCACGCTGGAGTAAAGCAGGAGCAAAATCCTGGCTCGCGGGTCAATGCGGGTTAAAACGCCGGGCTTTCCCTGTGCTTTGTTTGTTGATGTTGAACCGTTCATTCCTGCACCATCTTAAGGGTGTTGGAAAAGCGTTTGCCGAAATACACCCCAATGCCCGTGTATACGAATCCGTTGAACAAAATGGATAAAAAAATGTACCACCGGGCGAAATACAATCGGTAGAAAATCACGTGCAAATACACGCTGGAAGCGTTGAGCAAGGCGTCCGCGGCGCCCAACAGCAACGCGGCTGCCAGGGTGTTGAACCAGGTCCATTCAAATTGATCGCCCTTGCGGGTGATTCCCGAGGCGTACAAGGCGCTTTCCTTCAGCACCAGGGCGGTTCCCATGTACAGGAAGTCCAGGACATGGAAGCCGCCAAGCATCATGCCCGCCAGCAAATACCGGACCAGGTAGGTCAGGGTGGCCACCCCGGGCCTGGGTATCAATCGCAACAGGGCGATGAGCATGGAGAAGTAAACGAGGTCGTTGAAAAAGCCCAGCACAAGAACCGCAAAGGGGCCGAATAAAGCCGTGATGACCGAATTGAAAATCCGCAAAGGAACGTTGACGCCCGCAAAGGTCACGGCCCCGAAAAAGGAAATCACCACCAGGTCCTGCTCCGAAGCGCTTGCAATCAGTTTTTTAAAGTTCAGGACGAAAAATATCAGTCCGCCCAGGCTCAGAATCAGAGAGCCGCACACCACGCACGCAGCAATCAGGTTGGTTCCCGTCACGTACAAAGGCCTGACAATCTCGTGGACGGGCAGGCTGGCGCCCATGGGATATATGCTGATTTTCCGGTCGTAGATCCCCGGATTAGGGGTTCCGTTTATAAAAATCGGGATGATTACGGTCGTGGATTGTTGGGGCGGCAGGGTCGCAGAAACAGCCGCGCTTTGGTCCTTTAACTTGCCGGTGAAGCGGTCGGGAGGATAAAAGGCTTCGGGCGTCCTGTCCGTTTGGTGGGCGACAATCCGGGACGTAACCAGCACGGACAATTCTTCCTTTCCGGAGTTAAAAAGAGAAACAGCCTGGTGCGTGTACGGGGCGAAATTGTTTTGGGGCGGGGGAGTCGTTCCCAGAATTCGGCCCAGCTGCCGGAAGATTTTTGTTCCAAAAAACAAGGTATCGGGCTGGTTTTTAGCGTCAAACAGGCCCTTGGCCGAGACAGGCGCCTGGGCGTTGGCCGCCTGCACCCGGCGGCGGAATTCCTTCATGGGGATGGGCGATAGAACCACAACCCGGGTGTACACGGACTCGCCGGCGCCATCCTTCCTGACCACTCTGGCCCGGCATGTGACGGGGGCGTTTCCCTCGGCCATGACCCGGAACACAAAATAGGCAAGTTGGCTGTACGCCTCCATGCGCGCATGCAAGTGAAGCGTGCGGCCGTCTTCTTCCTCAACAACCTTGGCGTTTTGGGGGAGTTCAAGCAGGGCCAGTTCGCCGGGAAGGCTTATGGTCATGGCGTAGTCGGCCGGAACATGGCCGTAATGGCGCAAGATCAAGCCGCCAGTTACGGCGGCGCCTTGCACGGCGGAGCTGGCTTTTTCCCCGGACTCCTCCAGGCCTTTCAGGGAAAAAGGCGTTTCGCGCCCGGAATAGGGAACGGCGAAATGCACGGCGGCGCCCTGCAACAGCTCCCGGGGCGCCCGGACACTGGTTTTGACCGCGCCCTCTTTCAAGCCTGTTTGCACGGTGTACAGAGCCTGGGGCTCCCAGGACATGGGCAGGCTCAGGGATTTTTTCGGCCTGCCTTGAAAGCGCTGACGCAGCACAACGCCTCCCTGGGAGTCCAGAACCTCCACCATGGAGACCGGGACCGGGTTTTCAAATTGCAGGGTCAGGCCCTGCCGGGTGAACTCCACGTCCGGCGCTGCGTCCGGCCCGCCATTATTGCGGGCCTTGCACGCCGGAAGCGCCAGCAGGCACAATGCCGCGGCAAGAATCAATTTAAGGCTATGCGGCATGGCTCCTCAGTGCACAATATGAACCCGGTACTCCCCGATCAAGGTTTTGCCTTCGTCCGGGGAATAGGGATATTCCGTAATGGCTGTATAACGGCCCGACCGGGAGGCGTCGCCCATAAAAAAGACGCATCCCTCGGTAAAGTATCGATAGACCATGGGATTTTGGTTGTGAACGGCCCGGCTGGCGTCAAACAGCGCCATGCCGAATTCATCAGGGTTGGCCGCAGCCCTGTCATCCGTAATGCCTACCGCGACCCACCTTCCGTCGTCGGAGGGGAAAACTCCCTGGACGGACGCGCTGCATTGCCATTCCCACAAAGGCTCTCCCGCCAGGGTGAAGGCGCAGACTGAATGGCTGCGGGGGTGGGGCGCGGGCTTGCTTTTACTGCTTCCTGAAGCCGTGTTGGGCGGGATGGTGGTTCCCGGCAGGCCGAACAATATGGCTTCTCCCGCAATTTCCGCATAGGCGATGGAAGAAGCCACGGGAATATTTCCGTTCATGACCGGAGTTCCTATGTTTTTCACCCACAACGGGGTCACGGGCCGGTTTTCATCCTGTTGCGTTTTAAACAGCATGCCCCTGCCGTCGTTCAAACCCAATCCCACATATTGTCCGTCCCGGGAGACAGCTATGCCTTGCCAGGCGGAAACCATGTTGTAGTAGGGCTCCAGGGGCGGGGGGGAGTAATCCCACTGCACGGCGCCGGTATCTCCCTTCAGGCAGTATAGGGCGCTGTTTTTATAGGGGGAGGGCCGGGTTTTGGCGGCCGCCCAGGTGTCCGTCATCAGGGCCAGGGTTTTTCCGTTTTCCGAGGCGCCGGCCCAGGTGATTCCATAGGGCAGGTTTTGACCTTCGGGCCATGCCCAATTGGGCTTTCCCGTATCTCCGTCCAGAAGGTAGACCCTGGAATCGTATATGAAATCCTCGCCTTTGTACCGGCCGTGAAGTCCGATTACGAGAAGGTCTCCGTCAGGCAGGATTTTCATGAAATAGGGCCCGGGAAAATTGTATATGCGGAAACTGTATTCACCGCTGTCCGGGCTGGAGGAGCCAAGGTCATCGGCCAGCCGGCATTTCCATTGGACATCGCCGGTCATGGCGTCCATGGCGTAGATAAAGCTGTCCGGGCTCTGCTCGCCCACGTATAAAGTCCAGCCGTTCAGCTTTTTTCTCCAGCAAATCCTTTTAACCATGCCTTCGGCCACCCGTTTTTCCAGGATCACATTTCCCGTTTGCACCTCGACAACCCGCAGGCGCCCGAAGAAGCAGCCTATGGCCAGATACTTTTCGTCAGGCGAAAACTTGAGGCAGGTGTCCGGGTTGGCGCCCTGGCCTTGAAAATCCTTCATTTTCTCCAATGGGATTTCCGCAACCAAAAGAGGCGCCGGAAGTTGGGGCGCGCCCAGATCCAAGGAAAACTCTCCCAGGGGCGTCTTTCCTTTTATCCGGTACAATGCTCCCGGCTTCCACTCAAAAGGCAGAACAATATTTCCCCCGGCTGTGCGAAACCCCTTCGAAAAGGGGGAAGTAAACTCCAGCCCCCCATTTGGACCGGTGACGGATAGCCTTTCCAGGTCAGGAGAGGAAACGGCCAAGCCCTCCCTTACAAACAAGACGTCGGGCTGGGGGGCGGGCTCCCTGCTGCACCCTGTGCAAAGAATCAAAACGAGGCAACATACGGATAACAATCGTATAACTATTTTATTATTTGGAAAATTCAATTTTGCGCTTCCTTACCTGATTGGAATCGATCCATCCATTCCCCGGCCGTAACCAGGGGCGGCGCCGTTTTGGTCGCAAAGGACAGCTCCAAGGCGAAATGGGGGACGACGCCCGCCCGGTCCAGCAGATCCCGGGCGCCGAGCACCTCTTTTACCGGCCCGCGGGCAATCACCCTTCCTTGGTCCAGAAGGACCAGTTTTGCGGCGTAAGCGCACACAGCGCTCAGGTCGTGCGAGCAAAAAATAATGGATCGCAAGGTCTTTGATTTTTGAAGCAATCCCGCCATGTTGAAGATATTTCGTTTGTTCTGGCCGGTGGTGGGCTCGTCCAGCAACAGCACACGCGGTCCCGGGGATAGGGCTGCCGCCAGGCTCACTTGCAGCCGTTGCCCGCGGGAGCAGGACCAGGGCGGCATGGAAGCCAGTTTTTCCAGGCCGAAAACCCTTAGGAATTCCATGGCCTCCCGCCAGGCCTGTTTTTTGGGGACGCCTTTTTGCAAGAGGCCCTGGGCGATTTCTTCCGTGACGCTGTCCTGGATTAGAAGCAGGTCCGGATTTTGAAAAACCATGCCGATCTCCCTGCCCAGGAGGGCTTTGCGGCCGCGCTTTTTCCCCAAAGGCCGGCCGTTCATCAGGACTTCGCCGGAATCGGGCTTAAGAAGGCCCGCCAGGACGCTTAGCAAGGTGGACTTGCCGGACCCGTTTCTTCCCATAACGGCTAAAGCCTCCCCTTTTTCCAGGGAAAAGGAGACGTCTTTTAGTACGGGCTCACGGGTTTTGGGGTACGTGTAGCAGAGGTTTTTTACCTCAATAAATGGCGCGGCTTCCCGTTCAGCCCTTACAAGGGATATGTGATGGGAATTCAGGGGCAAAAGCGGGAAGACCGCGCTATTCATAATATCTTCCACAGAGGGGATTGATTTGGATTGTATGTTTAAGCAAGCTCCCAAACGAACGCCGGCTGGAATTTCCAGGCCGAGTTTCGTCAATTGATCCTGATAACCGCCGATTGCATCGGGCGAAAAGTCCAGGACCAGTTTTCCTTTGTCCATAATCAGAACGCGGGAGGCGATCCGCAAGGCCTCGGAAAGCCTGTGCTCCACAAGGATGATGGTCAGGCCTTCCTCCCTGAGGGATTGCAAACATCCAAGCACGTCCCTGGCGCCCGCCGGATCCAACTGGCTGATGGGCTCGTCCAAAGCCAGGATCGGGGCGCCCATGGCCAGTTGGGCGGCTATGGCCACCCTTTGCTTTTGGCCGCCGGAAAGGGTTTGGATTTTGACGGAACCAAAGCCCTCCAGGCCCACGCGGGCCAGGGCCTGGGAAACCAAATCGGGAATATGCCGGGGATCCACGCCTATATTTTCCAGGCCAAAGGCCAGTTCGTCCTCCACGTATTCGCAAAACAACTGATCGTCCGGGCTTTGAAAAACCAGGCCGGCCTTTTTCGCCATTTCGGGCAGGGTTGACTGACCGGAATTAACGCCTTCCACCCAAACCTCTCCTTGCATAATCCCGGAGGATGCGTGGGGGATGATGCCGCTGACAGCCTTCAACAGCGTGCTTTTGCCGCAGCCAGTAGGTCCGGCGACAAGGACGCACTCCTGTTTTCGGATGGAGGCTGATACGGCGTCCAGGCTGTTTTTGTCTCCCGAAGGGTAGCGAAAGGAGACCTTATCCAATCGCACCATTACCGGCTTGTCAGTTTCCATGCATAATCCCACTTTTCCACGTCGTCTGCGGTCATAACCGTCACCTCGCCGCCCTGGAATTCTCCCTCGACATCCCCCATTATTTCCTCCATGTCCCCTTCGATTTCCAAGGCCTGCTCCCGGACTGCGTTCAACCGGTCTTCGTCCGCATCCCATAATCCCCGGGAATGGGCTTCCAGCAAACGGCGCGTAATTTCCTCCATGGCGTAGGGATTGTTTTCCTTTAACCATGCCGCGTTCTCTGGGTTGTTTATATAGGTATCCACCACAGAGTCGAACATCCAGGAGCCCACCTCGCCGCTGGTCGCGCTCCACCTGAAGAGATTGTTCACCCGGCCGGACACGCTGGAGGCGCCTTTGTATCCGTGCCTTTTCATGGCGTCGATCCAGTGGCGGTTAAAGAGCTTGGCCCGGGCGGAACGCTCCAGTTCCTCCTTGAAATCCACCACCTGGGCCTTGCCGGAAAATCCGTCGTCGGCCCACAGCGTTTTGGGCTGTTTGCCGCCCAGGCCTCGCGCCGAGGCCGCCATGCCGCCCTGGAAGCTGGCGTAGCATCCGCAGTCGAGCAGGTCGTATTCCCGGGAGAATTGGCGCATATAAGCCACGTCCAGGCTTTTCAGGCGTTTTGCCAGCATATTGTGGGCTGCCCGGCTGCCTTGCAGGTCGCCGTAAGCGTGACCGCCCCAGTTGATATAGGCTTCGGCGAGATCTTTTTCATCGGTCCAGGCGCTGGCGTCCACGGCCAGGCCCACGCCGATGCCATAAGTTCCGGGCGCGGAGGAAAACACCCGGAAAGTCGCCTTCCGGAACATGGCGGAGTCATCCAGGGCCTCGTCCAGGGATTGGGACATTTCCTCCATTTCCTCCTGCACATGCTTGCGGATGAAATTTCTTTCCAGGGGTTCATCCAAGGCGGCGGCCATTTGCACGGCTTTGTCCGTCCACTTACAGAAATTGGGAACCAGGTCCCGGACAATGCCCGAGGTCTGAATGGTCACGTCCACCCTGGGGCGGGGAATTGTTTTTCCGTTTGAAAGCTCCAGAACCAGGGACTCCAGGCTTAGTACGGCCAGGCCTTCCAGCCTGCCGGAATAGCTCCATTTGGGCATGACGCCCATGAGGTAGAGGATTTGGGCGAAGACCTCGCCGTCGCACTTGAACGCGTCCGAACTCCACAGGCTCACGCCCACGTTTTCGCAAAAACTCCCTTCCTCCTCGTAATATTTCAGAAGCAGACCGTCAGCCAGTTCCTTGCCCACTTCCCAGGCCGCCGCCGTGGGGACCGCTTCCACGTCCGTGGCGAAAAAATTCCGGCCCGTTGGCAGGGCCTCGGTCTTTCCCTTGAGCAGCGAGGCGGAAAGTCCCGGCTCCACGTATTCTCCGTTTAAGGTTTTAAGCAGGTATTCCAGCTCCCTATGAGACTGGGCCAGTAAGGCTGCGGTATGGGGCTCGTCAAAAACCGCGCCTTTGCCGCCCTGGCGGATGGAATCCAGGTACAGGGCCGTGTCCTCCTCGTTGGGGTTTCGACCCAGAACATGCATGCCGTTAGGCATGAGGGTCTCACGCGCTCTTTGGATATGCCGGGAAACCAGAGGCAAGGCTTTCTTAAACCCGTTTGAGCCGTTTTTATTGAGCATGCCAAGGCTATCCATGAGGGGCGTCATATCTTTTTCCAGGCGGGCGCGGCGGGCTTCGTCCCGGGAGGCCTCGGCTTTTTGGTATTGAACGAGCAAATCCTCCAGGTCCCGCATTTTATCGCCCAGGGGAGCGGGAAGGTAAGGAGGAGTCAGGTGATCCACCAGAACGGCCCGAGCCCTGCGCTTGGCGATTATCCCCTCTCCCGTGACGTCCATGGAATACACATAGGCGTTGGGAATCTGGTTCAGGCAAATATCGGAATAGCAAAGATGGGACATGGCGGCCCGCTTGCCCGGAAGATACTCCAGGGCGCCTTCCGTGCCGAAATGGATGACGGCGTCGGACGTGCGTTCGATAAAATGATAGGTCGCCAGAAAATTGTGGGGCGGCGGGATTTCCGGGTCGTGCAGGATGCGGCACACCTCGCCGTTGCACTTGGCGCCGTAGCAGCCTCTTTTGGGCTGAAGCATGATTTTCAGGTTCCCGTATTCCAGCCCGGTAATGACGATTTGTCCGTCATAGACCATGCCTTCACCCGGAAAACGGTCCCAGGCTTCGTTAACCCGTTTGCGGATGGAGTCCGGCAGGATGTCGAACCATGCTCCGTAATCCCATTGGTCCATCATATACAGGGCGCCGCCCTTGTTGACGATTTCGTCCACCGTGGTCCATCGGAATTCGCTGATGGCCTTTTTTTCCATGATGGCGTCCAGGATTTCCTGTCCGGTTTCCGGGCAGTCCCCTACGTCGTAACCGGCCGCCTTAAGCTCTTTGATGACCGCCGCGAGGCTTTCAAACACATCCAGGCCCACGGCGACGCCCACGGTGGCTTCCACGCCTTTGCAGGGCGCGTTGTGCAGTACGATGGTCAGCTTTTTATCCTGGTTGGATTTGTTACGCAGGACCGTCCAGCGCGCCGCCCTTTTGCAGGCCGCTTCCACACGTTCCGGGATGGGAATGTATTTGCGTCCTCCGTGAGGGTCGGCGTCCGGGGCCGTCGCATCGGCGCCGGCGACCATGATGGGCTCGATGGCGCCGGCCATTTCAGGCTGGGCCAGTCCGTATCCGATGGAAAAGGACGGCATGCCTTCCGGATCGTTCAACCATTCCTTCGGGGTGCGCTGGTGGTTGCGTAAAAGCTGCATGACCGGAACGTTAAGCCTGCTTAGAACGGGGTAGTCCTCGGCTTTGGAAAGAAGCCTGCCGGCCAGGAGATTGAGAATCACCTGTACAGGCGCCTTTTCATCCTGGAAATAGTCCAGCCAGGGATACCGGTCTTTTTCCGGCAGAGCTCCGTCCCCGGGGCCTTCGCAATACACGCACACGGGAAAAAGCCCCTGCTTTTCCAACTCCGGAATCACGGCGTCGATATCGTCCTTGTTGTCCTCCACAATCTGGCCGTAGTAGCAAAGCACGCCCGCCGCGTTATTTTGCGGGGACCGCCCCCTGGATTGCGACCATTCCAGGTATTGGGAGAGATCCGTGAACGTTTTTTCAGACTCCGGGTGGTATATTCCATAGGTTCGAACCGCCTGTACAGGTTCGTAAGATATATCCGACCCGGCGCAATGGCCTAGAAACCGAACTCCTTGTTCGTAATTTTTGGCGGAAAGATGCTCTATATAACGTTGGAATGCGGCGGCTTCCTCCTCACTAAACGTGGAAAAGGCCGGGTCCGCCTCCATGCCCACGGCGATCCTGTGGAGGGCGGTTTGAATTTGCTCCCGGATTGCAGCGTACTCAGGGAGACTGGCGGAAAGATCCGCTATGACCATGTCCGGCGCAAATTCCCTGACGGCCTCGGCTGCACCGGGCCTTTGCATAAATAACCGCAATGTCAGGCCTGAAGGCGCCAGGGCCTTGGCTGCTTTACGCCAGGTTTTTTCCGAAAAGCCGTAACAACGAACATACGCTATTTTCATGAGAATCCGCCTTTATTATTGAAGGGCTTCCCGGCGCCTGGGAGCGGTTTGCAGACGCCGGAAAACCCTGGGTGGACAAGCAGGCGATCCGGAGGAGACATCCTGTAGAGCCTGCTTGTCCTTACATGGTTAATGCTCGATTTCCACGCCGATGATGCCGTAGAAGCCGGGCTGTTCGTAACCGAGGCCTTCCTGAGTCTTATCGTCAGTCAGGTTTTCCAACCGGGTGTACAGCTTGACGTTATTCAGCACCCGGACGCTGGCCGCCGCATCCACCCTTAGGTAGTCGTCCATTTCAATATCCCCGTTCCAGCGCAGGCGGGGGCCTGTGTAATAAGGATGAATGTTGAAAGTGTATTTGCCGTCGTCATACGCGATATCCAGGTTGGCCTTGTTGCGGGCGACCTGGACGTTGCGGAACTTTTCTCCGTCTTCAAAGCTGTAAGAGTCGCAATAGGTGTAATTGGCTGAAACGGTCACTGTGTGCGTCGCCATGAATGACAAACCCAGTTCCACGCCTTCGGTCTCGCCGTTGTCGCGGTTTACGTATGCGCCTGTTCCATTCACGTAAAAACGTTTTTGTTTGCTGTCATAGACAATGATGTTATCCAGTTCGCTCTTCCAATAGCAGACCTCGGCGTTTAGGCGTTTGCCGAACAGGCTCTGCCGGACGCCGCCTTCGTAGGTCCAGCCGTCCTCCGGAGTAATGCCCGGATTGCCGTATTTGGGGTCGTACATGTTGGAGAAGGTAGGAGCGCGGAAGCTGGTTCCATAGTTCGTGAACAGCGTGGTTCCCACGCTCTTGAACAGGTAGGACGCGCCCAGTTTGTAGTTGGTTTGGTCGCTGTAGGTCTCGTGGTCGTCAAAGCGGAGTCCGGCGGAGAGGATCAGGGTTTCATCCATAAGCAGAAGCTGGTCGTTCAGGAAAAAGGAGTCATTCTTGGCTTCGGCTTCGGCTTCTCCGTAACGCCCCCATTTCTGGCCTTCCTGCTTGATATACTCGTAACCCAAAAGCAGGGTGTTGGCGTGGTTTTGCCCAATGTTCGCATCGTAGATGAAGTTGTATTCAAATTGGTAGTTCTGGTTTTTTGTATTGGAGGAAAGCCCGTTGCCGCCGTCGGAAACCGGGACCCGATCTCCTGCATTGGGGTATGTTACTCCGCCAAAAACAAAACCATCATACGGAGCTTCCTGATATCCCAAAAAACCGTCGTCAATGTCGATGCCAGTGCTTTCCTTCTTAAACCATCCGTACATGGCTTTCTGGGAAAATTTTTCGTTGATTGTGTGGTTAACGCTTAAGGAGCCGATCCAATGATCGTAGGTGTTGGTGTTGTGGGGGTCGGGAGTCTGGAACGCCCAGTGAGTCGTATTGGCCTGGCTGCAATCATCAGAGGATTCATCCAGTTCCGCGGAATTGAACTCCGTTTTCATGTAAGTCAGGGAAGCCCCCAGTTCCACGCTTCCCAAAGTGTATCCCATGTTGGCGCTGGCGGTTTGATTGTCGTAGGTTTCGAATTTATGCACGCCGCCGGAATCGGTCATGGCTACATTTACACCGTACTTTAAATTGTCTTTGGTTCCCCGGGAGGAGGCGTAGGCCTTTTTCCAATCCAAAGAGCCGTATTCGCCGCCGAAGTTGATCTGCTGACCTTCCACCCCGCCCTTGGTGGTGATGGCGATGACGCCCGCCGTGGTGTTGGCGCCGTACAAGGCGGTCTGGGGGCCCCGGAGGATTTCAACGTTTTCCACAATGCCTGGGTCTAACTGGCCCAAAAAATGTCCAACGCTGCCGCCAAGACCCTCGTTGATTTTCACGCCGTCTATTACAACGAGAAAGTGGCCCTCGCCGTAACCGCGCATTTTGGGATAGCTAAACTGCCCCGGACCGCCGGCCTGTTTGAATTCCACTCCGGGAGTAAAGCGCAGCACCTCGGTGAAGTCCGTAAACTGCTTGGACTTGATGTCGTACTCCGAGATCACGGTCATGGAGTCCGTCACGTTCTCCAGTTTTCTTTCGATTTTTGTGGATTTCACCACGATGGTTTCGTCAGTCTTCGGCTCTGCAATTTCTTCCGCAAAACCCGTTTGAATTAATAAACACACGCACGCTGACAAGGCGAAAACGCCCATGAAGCATTGTTTTGCCAAACGATTCATTCGTCCATTCCTCTCTAATTGCTCAACATCATCATCGTTTCGGCGAGATACAGCCCAACCTCACGGGCGGCCGGATGCAATAATCCCCTTGCGGCCGCTCAAATACCGCGCACCTGTGCGAAGGAAGTCGAGGCCGGGTGACTCGCCGACCTTTACCGATTGCGCAACCCCGCCAGGTCTTCTGACTTCCGGATCGTCCTAGTAACCGCTCCTTCCCATTCCCATGCAGCGAACAGTGGATTCATTGCGGCTTTCGTCCCCGGTAACAGCGGCGCACCCGTGACGGATTTTCACCGTCTTCCCTATTAAGCTTTGCGGCGCCGGAGCTGCTCCTTTTATTTAAAGGTTAATTGCTCTTTTTCTCTCCCCCCCTTTCTTTGTTATCCGTATTTTGACTTTTCATAGTCCACTTGTCGCGGAATCCAAGGCCCAGAGCTTTCAGCGCCAAATCCAAAAATTCGGCTGAGCTCATCTTTTGGGAGCTAGGGGATAGTTCTTCCCTATATTGCGTAAATCTGGAAAAATCGCCGGAAATGGAACATGCCGCCAACGCAGCCTGGCCTCCCATCAATTCGGGCAGGCAGGTTTCCGGCAAGAGTCCCCATGCATACTTGTCCCGAATGTGGACCAGGGCCATAATAGCCCCGGCGGTGACCGGGTCTTTGTCAATGCAGGAAAAATTATCCTCTAAAAGTTGCTGCTCCTGTTGGTTCAGACAGGCGGCCATTCCCCGGAGCATGGATTCTTTGGTCACACCAAAACGCTGCAAATGAATGCGGCAGGAGCATTGCCTTTCCGGGTTCATGCCGTTTTGACGCAGCAGGGTCTGCTTGATCGCTTTTTTTACGGCCAGCCCGATCAACTCCCCGAGTTTGGAGTGTTTCCCTGCTCCGGTCATGGGTTTTCCTGTATTCAACTTGGAAGCGATGGCGATCTGATCTGTTCCCGTGCCAGTGGCCAGGCCGTCTGAATACCGGGAGTTGACTGCAAGTTCCTGCAAAACCGCCGTCTTAGCCTCCGTGGCGGTCATGACCGCCCGGACCATGGCGCCTTTGGTCAGCTCCTTGTTGATGCAGATCATGGTGTTGATGGTGCCGTGAGGGGGCGGCTGGGGCGCTTCCAGTTTTTCGCTTCCGGTTTCCGTTTCCCAAAACGAAGCCGGGTCGCCCACGCGGCCGGCATTGGTTTCCACTCCGCCTGTACAGGCCGTAACCACCATGAGGTCCCGAAAGGACTCCACGGCCACGGCTGCGCAGTTCATATTGGCGGCCGTGCCAAGCGTCGCCCATTTTTCCGAACCCAGGCCGTGTTGCTTGCAGGCTATCCTGCGGTACTCCGCCGGGTCCGTCACCGCTGTCTTTTGCACGCCATGCATGTGATTGGTCGGTTCGCACCCTTGCTGGTTGAACATGCCGTCGTAATCGTCCGTCAGGCCGCCTTCAGCCCGGCAGGTAGAAATAGTCCGGTGCGGAGAGGTAAAGCGGACAATCAGAATTTTGTCGCCTCTGTGAAGCTCCATGCCCTCGTAATATTGGCCCATAAGCATTAATCAAATCCTCGTTAAGTCGTATGTGTTCCCGCTCCGGCTAAAACCCAACGCTGGCCCCTGCGGTCCAAGTGCGGGGCCATCCCGGATACCCGTCGCCGTAGAGATATGTTTTGTCAGCCAGGTTTTCCACTTCTCCAAACAGGGAGAAGCTATCGTGCTTGTATTCCGCGCGAAAATCCGCCGTTGCGTATTCGGAGACCTGCTCTGAATTGTCCGTAAGGGTGAATTGGCTGGAGTAGTAGTTCACAGAAAGCCCCATCAAAAGACTGTCCCAGGGCTGAAAGGCGGCTTCACACTTGACCTTGTGCTTGGGTTTGCAAGTCAGCCAAAGGCCGGTTTCATCGTCTTTGGCTTCCAGGTAGGTGTAGGAAGCGGCGAGCGAAAAACACCTGCATGGAATCAACTTGACGTTCGCCTCTCCTCCCTTGAGGGAGGTTTCTCCGAAGTTTTGGTACTGGCCCATGGCCCCATGGCGAACATAGGTAATGCGATCCCTGATGAAATTTGCAAAAAGAGTCGCCCCCCAATGCAACCAGGGCGCTGTTTCGTCCTGATAGGAAAGGGAGCAGCTTTGCACGTTCTCCAGGCCCAGCCCGGGATTGGGATTGGTCGTCGAACTTTTGCTGTAGCGCTGCCTGATGGTGGGAGTGTTGGCCGAGAGGTTTGCTTTGGCCTGGAAGGTCCGTTGTCCGATTGTCCACATCAGTGCCGCTTCCGGGTTCAACACCGGGTCGTATTCGGAATAGTAATCGCCTCTAAGGCCCAAAGAAAGGGAAAGAGGGAGGCTCCCCAAAGGAAAGCCTTTTTTGGCGAAAGCGAAAAAGCCGTGTTCGTCATGCCCTCCAAACCCTGTACCCTGAGCCCGGATGCACTTTCCTCCGGCGCCAACAGACATCCCCTGCAACGGCCCGTCGTTCGCCTGGAGAAGGAATTTCTGCCCCCATTCCGTGGAGCGGAGGATTGAGTCCAGGTTTTTGCTGTGGTCCGTGTTTTCCGAGTCGCCGAAGTTAAAGTAGGTTTTAGAGGCCAGGGAGTCTATCTTGCCGTCAAGAAGCAAGGAGCCTTGGCTCTGATCATTACGGGAGTGGGGAGTGGGGTATTCGGGCAGTCCGGCGTATCCCTGCTCCATATCCACAATGTTACCGGACAAGGAAAGCGTGCGTTTATCCGAGGCCTTGTACTGAAGCCGCGCCCCCGCTCGCAGGGTTTGCTTGTCGTTGTTTATGCGGAATCCGTCTGTGCGCTCACATCCCGCGTCAAACCCGACGCCGAGCTTGCCTTGGGCCGCCTGGACGGATGCGCTTCCATATGCGCCGCCGTAATTGCCTCCGTAACCCTTTATCCGGCCCGAAAAGGTCTTGATGCTCCCCGTGCTTATTAGAATTACGCCGCCGCTGGCGTCCTCTCCGTATTCCACGCCGCCGCTTTTCAACACCTCTATCCGGCTTAGGCTTTCCAGGGAAACCAAGTCCCAGCGCACGCTGCCTGCATGGGTTGCATCATTGATGGGCCTGCCGTCCAAAAGCACTTTAACTTTGTACGACCCTCTGATGGATATGCTGGAGCTTGAGGCCTTCACACCTGGGGTCCTGTTTAACACGTCCTCAATGGACTGGGCCTGCATGGCCCTGATTTCCTCTTCTTCAAGGACTACCCGGTCCGCATCGGCCAAAGCCCATGGAGGGAAAAGCATCAGGGCTGACAGAAAAAGCAATATAAAAAGACGCACTATCATGGTTACTCGGTCAACTCCTCGATTTCGCCTTCCATATCCAGGTATTCCTGCATGAGGTTTTCCTCCATTTCCTCCGAGGCGTTCCACATGCCCCGCTTGATGGCCTCCAGCAGCTTGTCCAGGATGTTTTGCAGGGCGTAGGGATTGACCTCTTTCATCCAATCCTGCATTTCCCGGTCCAGAGCGTATTTATTAGCGACCCGCTCGTACATCCAGTCATCCATGACGTCCGCCGTGGCGTCCCAGCCGAGCATGACGTCCATCATGTGGGAGATGTCGCCGGCGCCTTTGTATCCGTGGCGTTTGAGGCCGTCCAGCCACTTGGGATTGATAAGGCGAGACCGGAGGATGTGCTTGGCTTCCTCCTGCGTGGTGCGCATTTTCACCCGTCTCGGGTCGGAGCTGTCCCCCATCAGGGACAAGGGGGCCTCGCCCCGGACGGTTTTGGCCGCCACAATCAAGCCTCCGTAATAATTGTAATAATCCGTGCAGCTCATCATGTCGTATTCGCGGGAGTCCTCATTTTTTACTGTTGTGTCCATGCGGGACAAGACCCTGCGGAAGGTTTCGGGCTTTTGAGCGCCGTAGGTTCCTTTTCCATAGGCATGGGAGGAATAGCGGATGTAATTGGCGGCCAGGTCGTCCTGCGTGTCCCACTGCTTGGATTCCACCAGTTCGGCCACGCCCGCGCCGTAAGCGCCGGGAGGACAGCCGAAAACCCGGAACGTGGCTTCCCGAAAGGCTTCGTCTTTACTCATGCCCGATTCCATATAGGTCTGCATGTCCGTGACCACGTGCTTGCGGATCAGGTTGGATTCTTCAGGTTCGTCCAGGACGGCGGCCATTTGGGCTGCATCATCCAGCAATTCCATGAGATTGGGAAAGGAATCCCGGAAGAATCCCGATGTCCGGGGGGTGACGTCGATTCTCGGCCTGTTTAGTTGCGAGGAAGGGATGACCTCCAGGCCGACAACCCTGCCGCTTCCCTTGGCCCACACAGGTTTCAAACCATACAGATAGAGGATCTCGGCGATGTCATCCCCCCGGGATCGCATGGTGGGGCCGCCGTATATGACGATGCCTACGTTTTCAGGATATTTGCCTGTTTCCTCCCGGGTGCGTTCAATGAGCGCGTCGCCCAGCCGCACCCCCACCTCCCAGGCGCCTGGCGTGGGGATGGTCAGGGGGTCCACGGAATAAAAATTGCGGCCCGTGGGCAATATGTCCGCCTGCCCTCTGGAGGGCGCGCCGGAAGGGCCGGGCGGAACGAATTCGCCGTTCAGGCCGGCCATGGTTGCGTCTATTTCTTCGGTAGTCCTGGCTATATTGGGCGCCAGAGATTCGGCGATGTATGCCAGGCTTTTTTCCAGCATAAGGTCGCGCTTGCCAACAGCGTCCTCGACAATAGAGGGAACGGCGTTTTTATCAAAACCGGTCTTGTGGAAATTACCCACCATGGCCAGGGCGGTCTCGTGAGCCAGGCGGATGCATTCACCGCCTTTTTTACCGCCATATTGAGCCAAGGCGTTGCCTTTGTTGTCCAGCAGCACGTCCATGTCCCACCCCAATGTCTGGCACACGGACTCCCGCAAGGACGGGACGTCCCCATTATCCAGGCGGGTGAGTTGGACCAGAAACTCCACCAACTGCTCGCCTTGGGGCGGAACGGAGAAGGTGTGCAGGCCGTCCTCGATCATGGTGTCGGAAAGCTCGTGCATGTAGGAATGGAGCTTTTCCAGGAATGCGTTAAAGTCAGCAAAAACGCTTTCCTCCGCCGCCTCCAGGTCCTTGTCCAGATCCGCCTCCTTGACCGCCTCCCACACCAGGGGCTTGAGCACACTGCATTTTGCCGGATCTTCCTTTTTGGCGTCCTCGTATTCCTTGACCTTGGATTCCACCTTGGTCAGGTCTTCATACAAGTCCGCATTGGTGAAGACCGGGGTCAGGTGGTCGATAATGCAGCAATAGGAACGCCTTTTGGCCTGGGCGCCCTCGCTGGGATCGTTGATGATGTAAGGATAGATGTTGGGCAGATCCATGATGGCCGAGTCGGGATAGCATTCCTCGGACAGGCCGAGAGCCTTGCCTGGCAGCCATTCCAGGGACCCGTGCTTGCCAATGTGCATGACGGCGTCGGCCTTGAACACGTTTTTAATCCATCGGTAGTGCGCCAGATAATGGTGCGGCGGAGAAAGGTACATGTCGTGATAGATGGCTTCCGTGTTTTCGAAAAAGCCCCTGGGCGGCTGGATGGTCACGAACACATTGCCGTTGACGAATCCCGGAAACATCATTTGCTCTTTGTAAACAAAGAGTTCGCCGGGGATTTTTCCCCAATCGTGGGTTTGCTTCTGCCGCGTTGCTGCGGGAAGCCCTTCGTGCCATGGCTTGTATTCCTTGTCCGAGGCGAAAGCCTGGCAGCGTTCCGCCATTTTATCGTAGGTGAGCCACCGTTGGTCGCAGGTCATGCAGCCCAGGATGCGTTCGGCCAGTTGCTGGCCGTTTTCAAAGCATTCCTCCACCTGGTATCCGTCGTTTTTCATCCTGTCCAGCATGAGCTTGACCGACTCGAAACTGTCCAGGCCCCTGGCGCAGCCGATCCGGTCGTTTCGGGGCGGGTAGTGATGAAAGACGATGGCGACTTTTTTCTCGCTGTTTTTCAATTTGGAAAGCCTGCCCCAGTTGAGCGCCAGGGAGACCATTTTTTTGCTGCGGTTTTCAATGGGCTTGTACCGGCTGAGCAGGGCCCCCGTGACCGGGTCAACGTCCTCTTCCTCCCGGCTGGCTATGGGTACGGTAATAAGGGCGCCGTCAAATTCAGGCTGGGCCGCATTGAACGAAACCTCCATGGTTTTCATGCCCTGGACCGAAGCCCGCCAAACCTCTTGGGGCTGCATGGTCATCATGGCCTGGATGACCGGAACGTTCATGGCGGGATAGAGTTTTTTGTACTCTTTGGAAACCATGGTGAGGGCGAACATCATGGGGTTGATCAGGACGTCAATAACGGACTTTCCGTCCTCCATGAAAAAATTTTCCACCACGTAATCCGAGCCCCGGTTTTTAACCACGACGTCCTTAAACCGTTGGTGAAACACGGGGATGACGTTGGCGCCCCGCCGCTCTATTTCCCGTATGATTGCGTCAATATAGGCCAGATTGTTGTTCACCCAATAGGATTGATAAAACCACAGGCCCACCGTCAGCCTGCCAGGGCGGATATTTTTCTCCTTATACTCCTCAATAGAGGGGATGCCGGGAAAATCCGGGTGGTAGATTCCCTCCTGGGGCAAAACCTCGGGCAAAGGCGCGTCGGGCGCCCGTCTGTCCAAAAAGGCTTCCAGATACCGCATGAGGGAACAAAAATTCATGGCGCCGCCGTAGGAAAGATAGGCGCAGATATCCTTCCATTCCGGGGAGTCGAATCGGGTGGAGTACTCCTGAGCCAGAGCCATGGACTCTTCGTCTCCGCCCGTGGGTTGGACGTGCAGCAGGGGCTTGGCCCCGTCTTCCATTTCCATGGCAGCCATCATGGCGTCCCAGGCCGGGCAGGATTGCTTTCCGCCGTGGAGGCCTATGATAACAATATCGGAAGTCATGGCGCGCTTGACAAAGGAATCAATTTGCCTTTGATCGAAAAGCTGGCTTTGGGTCCGGGCGAAAACCCGGGCCAGGCCGCCCTGGCCCAGAAAACGTTGAATTCCCCCGGACAAGGATTGGATCTCCATGGAAGTGGCGCTGAAATAGCAAAGGCTGAATTGGCTCATAATCTTTTCCCTGATAGCATGGCTACGCGGCCGAAGCCTCTTTGTGCAGCTTGAAAAGGGTTCTTGTCATAACGCAGGATAAAGGCGCTCCGGTTTCCTTGTTGTAATAGAGGCGGGAGGGGCATTCTCCCGGGCAAACCTCCCTGGCCTCGCAGGTGCGGCATTCCTTATAAATGGAGTGCTTGATCAGCGCTGTGCATATGAGGGGCGCTGCGCCCTCCATGATGTTTCCCTTAAAAAATGCCGGATCTCCAATAGCTTGCCCGCAGGGATAAACCCCGCCGGCAGGACTCACAGCCAGGCTTTGCCCCAGTTGAGCGCGGCAATAGGCCTTTGTTTTTCGGTTTGAAGAAGGGCGAAACAGCCTTTCGGCCTCCCGGAGGGCAATGGGGCTTTTCCTGCGGGCGTTTACAAAGTCAAGGCAGCGCTGTAGATCCTCAAGCCCGTCAACCAGCGCTTGATGAGAAGGCGGAAAAACACCGGACTTTGGTTGAGATCCTTTGCGAACCAAAAGATCCAAAGCCATGCCCTGGATGGTGGGGAACGCGGCCAGAAGCAGGGCGGTTTTGCCCAAACTGGCGGCGTTATCCGCAGTAACCACGGTGGTGGTTCGAAACGGTACGTTACGGTCGGTAAGGAGCGCCAGGTTGTTCAAGGTCTGCTCGGCCTTTCCCCGCAATTTGTTGTGGATATGGATGGGGCCGTCCAAAGAAACGCCCAATTGGACCTTGTGTGTGAGCAAGGCCCGGGCAATATTGTCGTCAATAAGCGTTCCGTTGGTTTGCAGGCCAACGCTGGCCTGAACCTTTGATTTTTGGATGTAATCCAGAATTTCCAGAACCACGTCCCAGGCCAGTAAGGGCTCTCCGCCCGTGATTTGAATGTGGAAGCTCTCGCCGCCGGCGGCCGCCAGGTCAATGGCCGTTTTCGCCCATTCGGGCTTCATGACATCGTTATTGGGTTCGCCCCTGTAGCAATATTTGCAAGCCAGGTTGCACTTGCCGGTGACCGAAAGGGTCAGGTATTTGATGGGGCGGTTTTCCATGGTCATTCTCCATGCAGCCCGGGCCGGCTGGCGGCCAGGAGCTTTTCCAACAGTTCGGTGGCGCTGTTGCACAGGATTATGGACGAAGAGTCCTTACCGTAGATGGATTGTGCGTCCTGTTTGGAGCGCAGGGAGAACACGGGCTTATGGGCTGAGAGGGCCGCCTGGATCAACCGGGTGTTATTTCGGTTGGCCGGGCCGATTTCGTAACCGGCGTCCACAATCAGGTCTGCGCGGAGTGCGGATTTCAGGGCGTTATCCAGGGAATCGCCGCCCACGGGCTCCTGGGGGCTTTGGATAAAGCAATCGGCTCCGATGGCGGAAGCCACAAAACAGTCCAGGTCGTTGGCGTGCACGACTCCCGCGGCCAGGGAGAATCCGTGCTTGGAGAGAAGCCGGAACAAACCGGCCCCGCTTCCCATGCCGGAGTTTACAAAAACCTTTTCCCGGCTGGCTTTGGGGCGCATTTCCAGTGTGCACAGGCTCGAGTCAAAGCTGGCGTCTTCGAATTCATAAAGCTCCGCCACCCGGTTTTCGGAAAGCACTTGCTCCGTGGGGCCGGAGCGGGCCGCCCTGCCCTTTGCCACGCACACGGCTATGTCCGACACCCTGGCGGCCACGTCCACGTCGTGGAGGGAGGCGGCCACGGCCAGCCCTTTTTCCCGGCAAAGCTGGCGTAAAATACCCATGACCTCCATGCGGTGTTTCAGGTCCAGGTGCATGGTGGGTTCGTCCAAAAGAATGATTTCCGGCTCCTGAGCCAGGGCTCTGGCGATGGAAACCTTTTGGCGCTCCCCGTCGGAAAGCTCGCCCATTTGCCGATGGGCCAGGTTTGCCGCTTTGACCCATTCCAGGCATTCCCTGACCACTTCCAGGTCGCGGCCCGACAACCGGCCCATAAATCCGGTGTGGGGGTGGCGTCCCAGAGAGACGAATTCAAACATGGTGAAGACGCCGGGGTTGACCTTTTCGGTCAATACCACGGAAAGGCGCTTGGCCAGAGCGGAAGCGGAGTAGTCGTACAAATTTTTCCCCTGCAGAAAAATTTTACCCCTTACAGGGGGAAGCAAACGCGCTAAGGTGCGCAGGAGGGTGGTTTTACCGGCCCCGTTGGGCCCCAGGAGCGCCGTAAATGTCCCGGGCGGAAAAGAAAGATCCAGGCCGTAAAGAACTTCCTTGTTTCCATAACCCACACAGAGGTCTTGAGTAAAAATGGCTGCATCGGGTTTACCATTCATGAGACCACCCTCCTGCGCAACAGTAGTCCGATAACAATGGGCGCGCCGAAAAAGGCCGTGATGGCCGATATGGGCAATTCCACCGGTGAGAACAGCAACCGGGCAAGGAGGTCGCAAATACCGGTAACCACTGCTCCCAGCAGGGCCGCCCCCGGCGCCAGTACATTGTTATCCGAGGTCCTGAAAACCAGCCTGGCCATATGGGGGACCGCCAGGCCTATGAAGGCTACAGGACCGGCCATGCCCGTCACCATTCCGGCGAGGGCGCAGGCCGCTAAAAGGATGAGGATGCGGAACAAGCGAATATTCACTCCCATGGAAGCCGCATATTCCTCACCCAGCAAGAACGCGTTGAGGGGCTTGGAAAGCAGATACACGCCGAACGCGACGGCCCCTCCACCAAAAAACAAAATATATATTTCGGATTGATGAAATCCCGAAAAACTGCCTAATTGCCACAAAACAAAGCCCTTGACCTGCTCCTTTTCAGCGAAGGCCACCAAGATGCTGGTCACCGCATGGCAAAGGTAGCCGATCATGAGGCCAAGGATTAAAAGCGTCACCCCCTGGCGAATCCTGGAAGCTGCGGCAAGGACCAGCATCATGACCCCATAGGCTCCTGCAAAGGCCGCCAAGGTGGTGAGATAAGGCGCAATTTGCGTCAGGCCCAATTGAAGGGAGGTAAGCATGACCAGGCTCACCATGAGAGTGGCGCCGGAGGAGATTCCCAGGATATAAGGCCCGACCACAGGGTTCCGGAAATATACCTGGAGCAGCAGGCCGGCTATGGCCAGGTAGGCGCCGCCCATGGCGCTTGCCAGGGCGCGGGGAATGCGGATTTTCCACAGGATGGTTCCCAACGTGCTCGCGTCGTCCCCGCTCATGATGATGTGCATAGCCTGGCTGAAGTCGATTTTCACCGAGCCCAGGAATATATTGGCGCATAAGACGACCATCAAGGCGGCGGACAAGCCAATAAACCCGGCGGTCCATCGTTGTTTGGATATTTGTGCAAAATCTTCCATCTAGGCGTCTTTCTCGGGCAGTTCGGTAAAGTACTTCCGTTCATAATCAGGGTACAAATCAGGGTGCACAATGGCGGCGATTTCCAATAAAATTTCGTCCAATTTGTCCCCGGATTGAGCGTAATGGGGCAAAGGCGCGAACACCTTGCCAGCATGCAAAGGCTGTATGGCCGACATGGACGGGTTGGTTTTGGCCAGGGCTTCCTTGGACGTGGCGCCCGTCAAGGGCGTGCGGTAGGTAAAGAGGATTTCCGCGTCTTCGCCGCCCGTCAGGAATCGTTCCATGGAAATCTCGATGCACGAGGCGCCGAACACGTCGTCAAATACATAGTCCCCCATGGCCAGGCCCACCAACTCGCCAACCCAGGCGTTGCCCGGCTCTACCAGCACGCGTTTTTCGTAGATGTCGCCCCACATGACCTTGGGGTGCTCATTCGTTTGGGCCGCTTTTTCCGCGATTTCCTGCAGGACGCCGGCCACCTGGCCGAAATATTCCGAGGCTTCCGTCTCCCTGCCGAAAAAGGGCGCCAAAAAATTTACGAACTTCATTTTGGCGTTTAAACACATGGCCACGGGCGTGGAGGTGATGAGGCACGGAATGCCCAGGTCCTCCAAAATAGGGATGACGGAGTGATCCCAGGTCATGACCATTTCCGGGCTGGATTTTTTAAGCACTTCAAAATCTATGGAATTATAGCTTCCCAGGTAGGCGATCTTGCCGGATTCCATGCCTTGAACCACTTCCGGGATGACCCATTCGTCCTGGGGAGCGGTCACGCCCACCAGCACGTCATCGATGACGCCCAGAACCTTGAGGATGGAGATGTCAAAATATCCATAGGCGGCCACGCTGCGCACCGGGGTTTCCACGATCCGGCATTTGGGAAAGCCTTCCAAAGGGGGCTTGCCGCAGGGAACCAGCAAAAATTCCCGCTTGGCGCCGTCCCGAACCTTTACGTAGCCGTCGTCCAGGTATTCCAAGGAAAACTCGCCCAGGGCTAAAAAAGAGGCTGGCGTGGGCGCGGCCTTTTCCGCATGTTTCTCCTGGATGGAGGCTTCGGATGAGGAATTACAGCCGGTGCAAAGCAGCAGGGCGGCCGTAAAGATGCAAATGAGGGCGGACAAAAAAATCGAAGCCCTGGCTCCAAGTCCTGGGTTTGAAGTGTCGTGAAAAGGTAGCCCGGGAACCTTCGTCCCTTCCCCCCTGGCGGGGGAAGGACAGGATGGGGGGAAACGGTTTTCCTTAACTGATGACCATCACCCCCACCCCAACCCTCCCCCGTCAAGGGGGAGGGGGTTTTGGAAGCGCCTGCTTTGCCGTACGTTTCATATTCGCTGGCAACACATTTTTGCCTAAGCGAGAAGTGATTTGTTTTTGAGCGTTGTGTAATAAAACTAAGCATAACTACCCCGCATATGCCTTTCACCCCAGGGGGTGATGGAAAAAACGTAAAAAATCAGGCCCAGAACGAAAAGGGCCATGCCTGCATAGTAAATGGGGATGCCGGGGTCCTGGCGGACCGTCAATCCCACGTATTTGCGCCGAACCATGCCTCCTTCGGACCGGGGCGCAAATTCGGCCATGTGCGCGGACAGGCCCTGAAACCGGGCGGGGCGGTTGACGCCCGCCCGGGCGGTTTTGGTTCGGCCCTGGGAATCCTGAAAAAGGAGCGACGCGGTCGCGTTGATGGCGCGGCCGTCAAAGGGGGCCATGCGCTTTCCCCGATAGGTCTGGGTTTGCAAGCCGGTCAGGGTAATGGTTATGGACGTGTTTTCCACCCTGGTCGGCCGGTCGGGCAATAGGATCAGGCTGGTCACCGTATTGGCGAAGATGTAACTGGTCAGATACCCGGCCAGGATGATGATCAAGGCGTAATGCATGATGTGCGGAGACAGGCGCAAAACCAGGGACGTCCGGCCGGGAAGCCTCTTCCTGTTGCGCCAGATGGCGTTCACCCTGTCCGTGGTGCACACAAAGGTGTTCAGGCAGAGCAAAGCCAGCAAGCCCAGCAGCAGGAAAAACCACCACGTCACGGAGAGATGAGCCAGCCCCCAGGTTTTGGCCCAGGAAATCAGCGAGAGATCCTGCAGGGGCTTGAACACATGCACCTGGCTTCTGATCAGAAAGTATCCTAATCCCGCGCACACGCAAAGGTTCGTCATGCACACGAAGGTGAGACGCACGCTCGCCAGGGCATGCCAACTTTTTTTTATCAAGGCATCCATGTCGGCGGAAACAACCTCCCCATATCCGGTAAGCACGCGAACACAAAGGCGACGACCGCTCCAAATACGGCGGCCCAGGCGATGCGATGCGTTTCAAAAAAGCGTAAAAGATCCAAGTGAAGAAACAGGGCGTAATAAAACCACACGACCATGCCCGCGATGACGGCCGGGTCCTCCCATACTATGGGGGCGCCCCACCCCAGGTAGGACCATAATTCCCCGCTGAACATGGACGCGGTGAACAAGGCAAAACCCCAGACCGTCCACTTGCGCCAGGATTTCTTCGCGGCCATGGCCGGGCGCTCCCCCTCTGGGGAAAGCAGCCAGGCGCCGGCAATGCCTGCGGCGGCGAAAAAGCACGCCCGGGCGCCTGCGCCCAGCAGCATGAACAGAAATGCGAAAACGGTTCTCGTCTGAAGAAAAGGCAGGTAATGGTCTTTGGGAAAAAATAAGGCCAGCAGGGATAATGCAGCCAGGATAACGAAAAACAGCCTGCGTTCCTTGTCGCCGGCGAACGGCCGGAACAGGCAAATGCCCGCAAAGGCCCAGACCGCAAAATACGGGGCCTGATACAAGGCCAATAGCGGATGCCATTTCACCAGGCGCAGAATGCACGAAATTCCAGCCAGGAGAAATCCCAACCCGACAAAGGATTTTGCCAGTGTTTTCACTGAAAGAAATGACGATAGGGCGGCTGCGCAATGCGCTATGCACCCCAAGAAAAATATGGCTTTAAAAACAGCAGGTTCCATGATCCAAAATAAAAAGCCCTGCCTGTCGGGGAACAGGCAGGGCTGGATATGCCCTACAAAGCGAAGATCACGGATATAACGAATCCGCATCCCGCCTTAGACCCGAAGGCGAATGGAACGGCAACGGTTACGGCAGGTTTCCTGGCTCGTGAATCGTTCTACTTGCCGCGCCTTCCCATTTGCCTTGGCAAACAGTGGCTTGTGCAGCTTTCGTCCTCACTTACAGTGGCGGGTCCGCAGCGGATTTGCACCGCTTTCCCATTTTAACCCCGAAGGGTCCGTAACGACTAATTTTGTTTGGCTATAAAGTTTTTCCACGCGCTCTGTCAAGGAAAAACGAACGGGATGCATAAATTGCGTCAATGCGGCCTATGGGTAAAAGGACGATAAATCAGGCCGTCCGCTGATTTTGCCAGACGGCCTTTAAAAAGGCCATGGGGCTGGGGTAGACGCTAAAGGCACTGGGTCCCCGCCAATCGCCGTCCACGGCCTGCCGGTACTCAGCAAAGCAAAATTTTTCCATAAGAATAGGAGCGCATTATTGCGAGTTGGAGGAGTTAACAAAAGCCCGTAATCAGGCTGCGACCACCGCCTGGCAGAAAAGGTTGGTCAACTGTTCGATTTCCTTCATTTTATCGAAGCGGTTGTCCTTATCCATGATAACCCAGCGGAGCGCCATGTGGCTGAAAGCGCCCAAAAACATGTTTCTGAAAACATGGGGGTTGATGTCGGTTCTAAAGTCGCCCTGTTCCTGGCCTTCCTTGATGATGTCCTCCAGGGTTTTGATGTAGGTCATAAAAAGGTCAAAGGCCTTGGAGCCGTAAAACCTTTTATTCAATTGGACGTCCAGGAGAAAGACTTGCAGAAAGTCCCTGTCGGGCAGGTACAGCCAAAAATGGAATTTGATGAACCTGCGGAGCTTGGACAAGGGCGGTTTGATGATAAAGGCCTCGGACAACGCGTCCACGTGGGCCTGTAGGCGCTTTTCCGGGATGGAAAGCAGGAGGTCTTCCTTGTTTTTAAAATAATCGTATATGGTGCCTTCCGCCACTTCCGCCAACTGGGCGATTTCAGTGATTCTGGCCTTGCCGAAGCCTTTTTGCGAGAATACCTCCAGGGCGGCCTTGAGTATGCGGGGCTCCTTGTCGTTGTTGGCATCGCGCTGTTTGACGGAAATCATGGCCAGAATGAGCGTCATGATGTCGTCGAAGTCCTTGATGCTTTCGTCCAGTTCGCCGATGGCCAGTTTGCTGACCGCCTCGAAATCCACCAGGCCGTAAACGCATTCCCTGAGCAGATACAGGTTGATGTCTTTTCGGAACACGCCTTCCTGGATGCCGCTTTTCAGAATATCCATGAGGACAGCGGCGTGCTTTCTCATGACCTGATAGCCGGGCGTGGAGTAAAAGGCCTTGTTTGAACGGCATTCGAACAAGAGGGTTCGTACGTATCCGGGGTGGGTGTCGTTGTATTTGAGGCTGTACCAGATGAATTTGCGAAGCCGGGATTCCGGGTCCCTAATCCCTTCCAACTGCTCGTCCAGTTGGCACAAGGACTCGTTCATTCTTTCCGTAGCCACGGAAAAAAGCAGGTCTTCCTTGCCTTTAAAATACTGATACACCAAGGAATCCGCCACGCCCGCCTTTTTGGCGACCTTGGCGATGGTGGCGCCGGCGATGCCCGATTCCGCGATCAGTTCTTCGGCTGCTTTTAGTATACCGTATTTATTGTCGCTCATTTCAAACTCTACGAAGCCTTTTATCAAACTTGAACTGGCGTACAGCAATACCTCTAAATTGAATTGGTTTCAAGGCCTTCGATGGCTATGAGCCATGATTATGAGAGAAAAGTTAAGCGATTTTTCCGGATTGGTCGCGTTGGAGCCCGGACGCCCTGCAAAACGGCGCCCGGGCAATAGTTATTTTATGAGGATTCCAACTCCTTCAGGATCATGTCAGCGTACAGCATGGCGCTGGTGGAAGCGCCGTTGGCCGCCAGGCCCCTGCCGATATAGGCGTCCCCTGCTTTTTGATCGGCTTCCCTGGCAAGAATGGCGGACGCGCCAAGCCCGCCGATGCCTGCGCCGACGATTATAGTATCGTACTTAGCGCTCATGATTCGCTGCCTCCTGAAAAAGTAACAGCGTCAGATTACGGGGCACGCATAAGGCGTTTTGAAATCCACGGGCGCGTTCCGGTCTCTGTACTCCAGGGATATGCAACGCTTGATGTATTCCTTTTCCTGCATGCCTGTGGCGCCCCCCATAATAATGCAGGCGTCAACCGGCTTCATCCGGCCGGGTTCCAGGGCGATTATCGCCGCGTCATCCTGTACTGTATTTTCCTGAGCGATTAATGTTAACAAGGCTTCCGGGACCTCATGCACCTCCGGGACCGGAGGCGGCGCCGCGCCGTTAACCCGCCGCCCGAAGCAGGCGTTCATGGCGCTGTCCGGAACTCCGTCGGAAGTCATGATCCACAAGGCGCCGGGCTCGGCCTCCAGCCATTCGGCCTGATACAGGGCGTTGGTTTTGCCCGCCAGCCAGAAATTTCTTTGGGACAGCATGGTCAGCCTTCCGCTTTGGCGGCCGTAGGCGTACAAAGCGCTGTCCCCCATGTGCATGAGCAAGGCTTTCCAACCCTCTTCGGTTTGTACGAACTTCAGCGCCGTAAGCGTGCAGCTTGCGGTTCGCGGGACGGCGGAAATAGCCTTGGACGCCTGATTTACAGCCTCTTTCTTAAAAGGCTCCAGGCCCGACTCATCGAGATCAAGCCTGGAGCAATTTTTTCGAAACAGGGCGTCCAAACGCAGCAGCAGGTCTCTGGAGGCTGCGGGATTTCTATCCGAACTGTCCGATACGGCGAAAAAGCAGGTTTTAAAGTCAAGCAATATGCAGTCCCCGTTTCCCACAGGGCCTGCGTCGGGCCTGAATCCTGCTCGGACTCCTGCGCCGGCTGATCCCGGCCGCAGGAATGTCCGCCTGGCGAGGTTGATGAAAATAGCCGCCTCCCCTGCTTCGCCTTTAGCTGATGATATCAAAATGTATGATATCGGTAATATGTCCCTGCATTTCTTCTTTGGGCTTGAACACGGCTTTGAGCCTCATGCCCACTTCAATTTTGCTGACGTCGGTTTCGTTGATGATGTGAGAAAAGATATTGTCCGCGCCGTCCATCTGAATGTATCCGTAGGTGTAGGGAACAGGGCGCTGTCCGCCTGTGTTGGGGTCGATGAACGGGTAGTTCACCACGGAAAAGGCCCGCAAGGTCCCGGTGTCGGACAGGGGCACGAGTTCGTCCATTTCCGTGTAGCAGGGTCCGCAGACCCGCCTGGGCGGCACGTAGACCTTTTTGCATTGGGGACAGCGAATTCCCACAAACCGCTGATTCTCCCGAATTTCCTGGAAAAACATGCTGCCATGCAGACCGATGGACCAATCATAGGGCATGGCTTTATCCAATGCAACCGTGAGCAATTTGTCGTAATCTCTTTCAGTTGTCATGAAAGATTCCTCCTTGCAATCCTCAAGAGCGTTCAGCGCCTAAAATCATCACGTCGGACCAGAAGCATCCGCCGAAGCCTGTTGCCAGGGCCTTGTTGACCTTGGGGAGCTGGCGTTTTCCGCCTTTTCCCATTACCTGGATGGAGGCTTCGGCCACCCTGAGCAGGGCCGTGGCGCCGATGCAGTTTGTGCTGATCACGCCGCCTGAGGGGTTGACCGGGATCATTCCGTCCATGTTTGTGTTTCCGTCCCGGACGAATTTGGCGCCTTCGCCGCGGCCGCAGAAATTAAGGTCTTCAATCCATTTGATGCCGGCGTAGGTGTATGGCAGATAAAGCTCGGCCACGTCCAGCTCCTCGGCCGGATTGCTTATGCCCGCTTTTTTGTAAGCTTCCTGGGAAGCGCGCGCCAAAGAGACCAGCCCGGCGTCATAGTCCGTGGAATCCCCGAACCAGCTATAGGTGTGCCGCACGGCAGTCGCGTGCACCCAGGCGGGTTGTTTGGCCAGCCTTTGGGCTTCTCCGTCCGCGGCGAAAACCACGGCGCAGGCGCCGTCGGTCCTGGGGCAGACGTCCAGAAGTTTGATGGGATGGGCCAGCATGGGGGAGGACATGACGTCCTCCAGGGTGATGGGCCGCTGCAAGTGGGCGTGAGGGTTGTTAAGGGCGTTGTTGCGGTCCCTCACGGCCACGCGGGCAGCGTCTTCCTGGGTGGCGCCGTACTGCTTCATATAGGCCGTGGCTTCGGTGGCCAGGCTGGGAATGGCGCCGGAATAGGAGAAGCGGTCCCAAATGGGGTCGCTGCACGTGATGATGGCGCCCGTGGTGTCGCTTTCGGAGTTTTTCTCCCACCCTATGGCGAGCACCCGGTCGAACATGCCCGAGGCCACGTGGTAATAGGCTGCGATGGCCACGGAGGCGCCTGTGGTTCCGCCCGTGGTGACCTTCATAATGGGCTTCATGAACCCGCCGGAGCCTTCGATGCTCCAGTTGTCCACATAATTGATTGATTCGAAATGGTCCATATTGCCAATGACAATGGCGTCGATGTCCCTGATGGTGATGCCGCAGTCCTCCAGGGCTCTATCGACGGCCTCGCGGATCATTTCCTGTCCTGTTACGTCCGGCCTGTGACTTTTATGATCGGTCTGGCCGGTTCCGACGATTGCAACTTTTTGGGCCATGGTTAACCTCTTATTTTTGGTTGCCGAGAATCCACACGCAATGGGCCTGGCCGCATGCACCGTTGATTCCGTGGGCCAAGGCTGTTTTAGCGTTTTCCACCTGCCGCTGTCCTGCTTCGCCTCTCAGCTGAAGCACGGACTCGATGATGCGGGCCAATCCTGCGACCAGCATGGCGTGGGAGGATAAAACGCCGCCCGAGGGGTTGACGGGCAGGCCGCCGGACATGGCGGTGACGCCCTGATCCAGGAGCCTTGCTCCTTTTCCCGCCTCGCAGAACCCCATGCCTTCGAGCCACATGGGCTCCATGTAGCTGAACGCGTCGTACAGCTCCACCAGGTCGATGGATTTCAAGGGATCGGAGATTCCGGCCATGGTGTAAGCCTTTTTCGAGGCGGCGGCCAAGGATTGGGGAACGGCGAGATCGCGGTCGCCCAGGAGATAGGCGTCCGAGCAATGAGCCATTCCGCGCACCCAGACGGGCTTTGTTTTGGCCTTTTTTACATGGGACTCATTGGCAATGATTATGGCTGCGGCGCCGTCGCTGACCGGGCTGCAATCCAGCTTTTTCAGCGGATCCGCCAGCTTTTCCGAGTTCATGACGTCGTCCACGGTCACGTCCAACTGAAGATGGGCGAAAGGATTGTTTTTTCCGTTTGCGTGATTCTTGACGGAAACCCTGGCGAAGTCTTCTTCCGTCAGCCCGTAGCGGTCCATGTACATGCGGGCCTGAAGCGCGCTGGAGCTGATGGATTCCAGGCCCAAAAGGCGCTGGTAGATGGGGTCGAACATTCCGTTGGTGATGAACCGGACATCCCCTTCGCTGCCTTTGGCGTGGGTCACCACCAGGGTGGTTCCGAATCCGCCCAGGGTTCTCATGGCGCCGTAAAGGGCGCCGAAGGTTCCGTCGCCTTCCACGGTGGAGATGTTTTTGTCGTGCGCGCCGGCTGCGTCGCCCACGGCCATGGAGGAAATGGTCCGGCCGTCAATAAAGTCGTTGGAGACGGTCACTACATTATCCACGTCCCCCAGGGTCAGGCCGGCGTCTTCCATGGCTGCGCGGGTTACGTCAAAGACCAGGTCCGCACAGGTTTTATCTTTTTTTCTTTTGGCGTATTTTGTCTGTGCAACGCCAACGATGGCTATGTTGTCCATTGTATCCTCCGCAAACCGGAATCAGATGATCTCAAAACCGTCAATATCCAGGATATGCCCCTTTCTTTCGGATTTCTCCTTGAAGCAGGCGCGCACCCGGACTCCTTTTTCCAGTTTATCCAAATCCTTTTTGATCAAATGCACCAGGCTCACATCCGCTCCGTCCAGTTGGATCATGGCGTATGCGAACGGGACCTCCACAGGCTGCAGAGGGTGTGAAAACCGGACGACGGTGTAGGACTGAACGGTTCCCTCGTTGCTCAGTTGGACCCATTCCCCCGTGTCCGTAAAGCATTGCGCGCATGTCCTGCGGGGAGGAACATAGACTGTGCCGCAGCTGTTGCAGCGGCATCCCATAATGGTTTCCTTGTCGCGAAGCCCCATGAGAAACAGGCTTCCTGTCTCGCCCGCCCACCATGTGTAAGGCACGGCGATTTGCCCTTTAAAAGTCAGAGGCTCTACTTGCTCCAGCCATTTTTCCATGCTGATTATCCTCCAATGGTTTCTATACCGATAACATCAAGGCTTCCCCCTGGGAGAGTCCGCCGCAAATGGCGGCTGCGCCCAGGCCCCCGCCCCTGCGCATCAACTCGTACATGAGCGTCATGGTTATTCTTGCGCCGCTGGCGCCCACGGGATGGCCGATGGCTATGGCGCCGCCGTTGACGTTGGTTTTTGCCTGCAGTTCGGCGAACTTGTCCATGTTGTCCTGGGCCAGCATTTTCAGGCTGACCAGGGTGACGGCGGCGAAGGCCTCGTTGATTTCGATCAGGTCCAGGTCGTCCACGGACCGGCCCGTCTTTTCCAGCATGGCCTGGATGGCCTGAGCGGGCACGCAGGCCATGTACTTGGGCGATCCTGCGGCGGACTGGCAGGCCTCGATTTTCGCCAAGGGCTTCAGGCCCAGGGATTCGGCTCTTTTGCGCCGCATGATGACAATGGCCGAAGCGCCGGAGTTCAGGCCCGGAGCGTTGCCGGCCGTGACCGTGGGGCTGCCGTAAACCGGCCTGAGCTTGGCCATTTTGGCCGGGTCGATGTTGTTCCTGGGAGACTCGTCCTTGTCCATGACAATGGGATCGCCTCTTTTTTGGGGGACCGAAACGCTCATCAATTCTTCGCCCATTTTGAACTTGCCCTCGTCAAAGGCCCGGAACCACCGTGCGTGGCTTTGAAGCGCCCACTCATCCTGGAGCTCGCGCGAGACGCCGTACTCCAGGGCCACCTCGCCGGCGTCCGCCGCTACGGGGGCGAAGCCTTTGCGGCCGTATCCCAGTTCGAACAGCACGTCTTCCAGCTCAATGGGGCCGAGACGGGCGCCCCAGCGGGCTTTTTCCGCTCTGGCTATCAAGGGGGTGTTGCCCATGTTTTCCGCTCCGCTAGCGATAATCACGTCCGCCTCCCCGGCCTTGATGGCCCGGAGCCCCATGCGCAAAGCGGTCATGGATGAGCAGCACGCCCTATCAATGGTCAGGGAAATGGAGCTTTCCGGAAACCCGGCCAGCAGGCTGATTTGCCGGGCGGGCACGTTGGTGTAAATGGCGTACTCGGCCGGAATGCAGGTCCCGTAATAGATTTCGTCCACTTCTTTGGGGTCCAGACCAATTCGGTCCACGACCTCCCTGAGCGCCAAGGCCCCCAGCTCGATGCTGTCCGTGCTTTTCAACAATCCGTCAAACTTGCCGAAAGGCGTTCTTACGGCGCTGACGATCACCACATCATCCTGGTTCATGTTGCGTCCTCCAACAAAGGGCGGCCCCTCCGCCGCCCAGGCTGAATCACTGCATTATTTGCCTTTCCAGGACCCTTTTCCGGACTTTGCCGGTGGGGGTCATGGGCAGGGCTTCCACAAAGGTTACTGCTTTGGGCAATTTATATCTGGCTATTTTGCCGTCGCAGAATTGCAATACCAATTTTTCGGTCAGTTCCTGCTCGTTGGGCACGATGACGGCCATGGGAACTTCGCCCCATTTTTCGTCGGGCTTCCTCCGGTCCTGAAAAGTCAGAATTGCTTGTAAAGCCGTTACTGGCAGGTTGCTATTGGGAAACAAAAACGGAAGCGCAGATATTATCGTTCAAATTCGAACTAATATTGAATAATATTCATAACCCTGTCAAGCGATTTTTATTGGGCCTTGAGATGTCTCATACAGCAAATTCCCTGCTTAGGCATATATAGCAGGTCTTTTCGCGGATAAAACTTTTTCGCCGCTTGCGTCTTTAGGGATAAAACCGAATATCTCCGTTTGCTGATTCATGAATATCATTCGAGAATGGCCCTGTTCAGACAGAAACTCCTTTCCCGGCCCCAAGACCCTCCCTCCCCGTCCCCTGGAACGGGAAAATTCCTTAAAAAAACCATACTATGCCTTGACCCGGGGGCGCGCTCGTGCTTTGAATAAACGCAATCGACAAGGCGCCTTAGGGAGGGGGACCCCAAAGGCGCCCGCCAGCCGGATTCCCGACATGCAACAACATGGACTCTGCCAGGCTCCTCTCGGCCTTGTAACTGCAAGGGGCTTATATATGGTTTCTCTCGAAGGTTTCGACGGATTGGAAAAAACCGGTGAAGGGCCTGTATTCACCCTGTACCATGGGGTGCGCACGGCCGACGGCAAGCCGGCGGTCATCAAGCATATTCCTCCGGGCAAGCTCTCCCCTTCCGAGGCGGCCCATATAAATGATGAATACGAGCGCATCAGCGGCATGCGTTCGGAGCACGCGGTTCCGCTTTTGGAGTTCAAGCGCCTGCCGGGTCCTGACGGAGACGGCTTTTTGTTCGCGTTCGAGCGTCTGCAGGGAACGCCTCTGCTGGATTTTTTTAAGAGCCTTCCTTTTAATTTGGCCGTCTTTCTGGATAAGGCCCTGGATCTGGTGCAGGGGGTGAGCGACATGCACCGGGCCGGATTCACCCACAAGGAGCTGCGGCCCGCCGCCGTCATGGCGGAGGCACGGACCAACAGGGTCGTTATCTGCGAGTATCCGTTCTCCTGCCTGCTCAGCCGGGAGGACTTCCGGATATTTTCCCGGGACATCCTGGATCTCCGCATGCCCTACGCGGCGCCCGAGCAGTTCGGGGGGCGCATGAACCGCTGGATCGACTACCGGTCCGACTATTACAGCCTGGGCGCCCTGTTTTACGAAATTTTGGGCGGCGCCCCGCCTTTTCAATACGACGACCCCGTGAGGATGGTGCTGGCCCATGGATATGAAGAGCCGGTTTATCTGGGCGATGTGAACTCTTCCGTTCCCGAGGCGCTTTGCCGGATCGTCATGAAGCTGCTGGAGAAAAAGCCCGGAGACCGTTACCAGAGCGGGGACGGCCTCATGCACGATTTGGGGATCTGTCAGTCTCAGCTCCAGGAAAAGGGCGAGATCCAGCCCTTTGCGTTGGGAAAGAAGGACAAGCCCGAGGATTTCGGGTTCAGCCAGCCGGGCTTCGGCCGGGACGAGGAGGCCAGGGAGCACTTAAGCCATTGGGAGGCTGCGCCCAAGGCCAGGGACGTGGAAGAAGCCCGGGCGGCCATGCTGGAGTTGTATCAGAAGTATCAAACCCATGTGGAGAACACCGGGGAGATTATCTGGACCACGGACATGAACCTGACGCCCACCTATATCAGTCCTTCCAGCGAGCGGATACTGGGCTACACCCCCGAGGAGCTGTTTCTGCATTACAACCCGGCCCTTTTGACCCAGGATTCGGTGGAGCGGCTTTTGGAGGTGCGCAACGAGCGCACGGAGAACCCGGAGGATTTTTTCCGGCCTTTTTCCATAGATTTTGAAATCATACACAAAAACGGCTCCATCCGCCTTTGCGAAACCCAGGTGAGTTTTTTACAGGACGAGCAAGGGGCGCCGTCGGGCATCATCGGCATATCCCGGGACGTGACGGATCAGCGCAGCGCGGAAAAGGCGCTGCAGGAAAAGGAAGCCCAGTTGACCGCCATTGTAGGCGCTTTTGAGGGCTTCATTTATATAGCCTCCCCGGATTACACCCTGCACTACCTCAACGACCGCATGATGGCATGGATCGGCCGGGACGCCTCTGGGGAAACCTGCCACCAGGCCATCCACAACCGGGCGACGCCCTGCCCCTGGTGCGCCATGGGGCGGGTTACCAAAGGCGAGACCGTGCGTTCGGAAACGCAGTTCGGAAAAGACCTTCGCTGGTATTATTCCCTCAACTCCCCCGCGCGCCAGGCCTCCGGGGGCGTCTTCCAGCAATCCATTTTAATGGACGTGACCGAGCGCAAACGCCGGGAGCAGGCCCTGCAGGAAACGGAAAAGACCCTGCGCCAGGAAAACCTGCGCCTTAAATCCTCCATGCGGGAGCGCTATAAATTCGGCGACATCGTGGGCAAAAGCCTGCCCATGCAGAATGTGTACGAGCTGATTTTAAAAGCCTCGGAGTCCGACGCCAACGTGATTATTTACGGGGAGTCCGGCACCGGCAAGGAGTTGGCCGCCCGGGCCATCCACGCCATGAGCGCCCGGAGCAAGGGGCGTTTCGTGGCCGTCAACTGCGGCGCCATCCCCGGGCAGATCATGGAAAGCGAGTTTTTCGGGTATAAAAAAGGCGCTTTCACCGGCGCCTATGCAGACAAAGCCGGATACCTGGAGCAAGCCCGGGGCGGAACCCTGTTCCTGGACGAAATCGGCGAGATCGATCTGAATTTGCAGGTAAAGCTGCTGCGGGTGATCGAAGGCCGGGGCTTCACCCCCGTGGGCGGGGGCGAGGAAAAAGACACGGACATCCGCATCATCGCCGCCACCAACCGGGACTTGGCCGCCTCTGTAAAAAAAGGCCTGATCCGGGAGGATTTTTACTATCGGATTCACATCATCCCCATCCATCTGCCGCCCTTGCGCCGCCGCAAGGAGGACATCCTGCTTTTGATCGACCACTTCCTGCGGGAGTTCGGCGGGGACAGCCTGGCTTCCCCCCTGCCCGGGCACGTGATGGAAGCGCTGTTAAACCACCATTGGCCCGGCAACGTGCGGGAACTGCAGAACGTTCTCCAGCGCTACGTCACCTTGAAAAAGCTGGACCTCTCCGGCCTGTCCCATGACAAGGACCAGGGAGGGCGCGCTCCTCAGCCTCCCGCTGAAATCGCCCTCCGGGGAGAGGAGGCCTGGAACCTGTTCAAGGCTGCGGCCGGGTTTGAAAGGCAGTTTATCAGCCAGGCTTTGGAGCGGGAGAAGTGGCGCAAGGGCCGGACCGCCGATTTGTTGGGGATCAGCCGGCGGACTTTGTTTAAGAAGATGAAGGATCTTGGGATTGATTAGGCCTATTTTGGGCATGATTTTTCCCAAAGCAAATATGTCCTTGTTTATCAGCCTGTTTTGTCTGATCTCTCCTTGTTTTTGGGAACGATCCTTCCCAAGTTTTTGGCGCCCGCCGGATCTGACACATTCCGCCTTCCCTGGGGCTTATAAAAAATTTTTAACCATGCGTTCAAATCGGTTCATTTTTCCCAATGCCTGTATAATGACTCAAATAAGTAATAGTTTCTCCTCTTTAAATTCGATCCCATAGTAGCAAAACCTCCTTGACTCCACTCGGGTTCATCCGCTTCCCGTCCGCACTTACGCCGACCCTGATCCTTGGCACAGGAATTGCCTATAGTTCCGGCAACGCACATCTTTTTCATGCAAATAACGGGGGAGGATTATGGCAATCGGCGACATTCCCAGGCTTCCTGACAAGGACCTGAAGCGGGTGGAACAACTAGTAAAAAAAGTAAAAAGCGGCGAGACGCCTCCGTTGGAGGTTTTGGAGAAAAGCCTGACCGTTTTGGGCCGTTTTAAGCTGGACAGGTCAGGTTTTGAAATCAAGGACCGTTTTAAAATCGGCCGAGAGGACCTGGAAACCCTTTTTGGCGCGGCGGCCATGTCCATGAAGGCGTCTTCCGGCAAAAAAGGAGGATCGGCGCCCAAAAAGAAGCAAAGCCTATGCATCGACCTTAAGGAGTTGGGCCGGTTTAAGGTGCAGCCGGGCTTTCCTCCCAAGGCCGTCCCCATAAGCAAAGAGGAGATCGAGCAGACCGACGGCCCGGTCATTGAATTGGATCTGGATCTTATTCCTTATTTATTCCAGGGTTTTGAGGGCATGCTGTACTTGAGCGGAGAGCGGCTTGTCACCGTAAGGGGCGGCAAAAAGGCGCCCTCCGGGAATAAGAGCGACGGCTGGCAGGCGGGGGTTAATAAACTTAATTCCGTCTTGCCCCTCATGTCTTTCTCCACCAGAAAATTCCTCGGCCAATTGGGCAAGCCCCTGACGGCCTTTTGCGACGAAGTCCTGACCAAATGCGGAGTATGAATATGAGTGTTGAAAGCAGGCTTGCCAAGATTGTTGGAAAAAACCGGGTGTCCGGCGACCCCGGCGAACTGGATGCTTTTTCCCTGGATCATTCCTATGTGGGGAAAAAGGCGCCGGCCTTGATTGTGAGGCCGGAAAATCCTGACGAAGTGCAGGATATTGTCAAGCTGGCCAATGAAATGGATTTGTCCCTGGTTCCCGTCAGCTCCGGCGCGCCCCGGTTTCGGGGGGACAGCGTGCCCTCGGTTGACGGCGCCGTGATAGTGGATCTGTCCCAGATGAACAAGATCATGTGGATCAACCGGCGCAACCGGGTGGCTTTGGTGGAGCCGGGGGTGACCTTTGGCGAGCTTCAGGCCGAACTGGACAAGCACGGCCTGCGGGCCATGTTTCCTTTGGCGCCCAAAAGCTCCAAGTCGGTGATCGGCGCCTATATGGAAAGGGAGCCCTTTACGGTTCCGCGTTACGCCTGGGACCTGGGGGACCCGGTGGCCGGCGCTGAATTCGTCCTGGGGGACGGCAACACCATGCGCACCGGCGGGGCCGCGGGCCCGGCCGCCACCTTGGAGGCCCAGCGCGCCACGGGCGGCGCCCAAAAGCTGCCCATGTCTCCCATTAGCATGGATTTCAGGCGGATCGCCCAGGGCTCTTCCGGCTCCTTTGGGGTCTGCAACTGGATTTCCCTGCGTTGCGAGCTGCTCCCCGAGCACGAGCAGGTTTTTTTCGGCGAGGCGGATTCTCCCGCGCCGCTGATGGAGGCGGCCAGGCGCTTTTTAAACCTGCGTCTGGCGGACGACTTGTATGTGGTCAACCGCTTGACCTTCGCCAGCCTGCTGAAGACGGAGGCGGACAAGATCGAGGCCCTTAAGGAAAAGCTGCCTCCTTATGTATTGGTCGCCAGCGTCGCCGGATTCGGAGATCTGGCAAAAGATCAATTCAATTACAAGGCCGCCGACCTGAAAGACGAAGCCAAAAAGCTGGAATTGCCCCTGTCCTCCCGAATCGGGGGCGTGACCGGCGCCGCCTACCTATCGCAAGTAGTGCGGAAATGCTCGGCCGAGCCCTATTGGAAGCTGCGCGCTCAGGGCGACTGCCGGGAGCTTTTTTTCCTGGCGCCTCCCAACAAGGCGGCCGGATACGTGGAGCAAGCCCTGGCTTTGGCCCAAAAAGGCGGGTTCAACCCGGACGACGTGGGGGTTTACCTGCAGATGGCGGTTCACGGGGCCGTCTGCCACTGCGGGCTGGATTATTTCGTCAGCCCGGAAAAGGCGGAGGCGCTTAAGCCTCTGTTCATGGAGACGAGCAAGGCCTTGTTTGAAAACGGAGCGTATTTTTCAAGGCCTTACGGCCCCTGGAGCGGCCTGGTTTATCCCAGGTACGAAACCTTCGTCAAATACGCAAACAAGCTCAAGGCCGTCTTTGACCCCAAAGGCGTCATGAACCCCGGAAAGCTGTGTTTCAAGGAGAACTAAAGCCCATGGCTCTGATCGATTATCATTATGAAATGTCCCATTGCCACCGATGCTCATATTGCAAGTTCATCCCCTTTCAATTGATCAAAAGCAAGCGGTTTTCCTATTTGTGCCCTTCCATTTCCCTGCGGAACTTCCATTCCTTTTCCGCGGGAGGCAGGGCGGCGCTGGGGCTGGCCGTGGTGGAAGGCAGGCTGGACGAATACACGGAGATGATGAAGCAGATCGTCTTTGAATGCACCATGTGCGGCGCCTGCCAGGTGCAGTGCCGCACCTTCAACTTCAACCTGAATCCCATCGAAGTCATGCAGGCCTTGCGGACCCACGTTGTGGAGCAGGGCGAAATGATGCCCGAGCATATGTTTGTGATCGAAGGGTTGAAGCGCGAGGACAACGTTTTCGGCGAGCCCAAAAAGCACCGGGGCGACTGGGCCGAAGGCTTGGGCCTCAAGGACATCAGCCGGGAAAAGGTGGACGTCCTGCTGCATGTGGGCTGCCGCATGTCCTTTGACGACGAATTTTGGCCGATCCTGAAAATGGCCGTGGAAATCATGAAAAACGCCGGCCTGAGCGTGGGCATCGCCGGAGCCGAGGAATCCTGCTGCGGAGGCCGGGCTCTGGAAATGGGCTTTGAAGGCGTGTTTCAAAATTTCGCCGAAGCCATGGCCGGCCGGGTGAAAGCCTCGGGCGCCAAGCAGGTGGTCACCCTGTGCGCGGATTGCTTCGGAACCTTTAACGAGCATTACCCGGCCCACGGCTGGGGCCTGGATGCCGAAGTGGTTCACATCACCCAGTTTATCAGCAACCTCATTTCTGAAGGCAAGCTCACGCTGAAAAACCAGGTTCCCATGGCCGTGACCTATCACGACCCCTGCCACCTGGGCAGGCGGGGCGAGCCCGGCGTGCAATGGAAGGGCGAATATCAGCGCCTTGGGCCGCATCTTTTCGGCCCTGTGCCGGAAAAGCCCATTCGCCTGGGCCAGAACGGGTGCTATGACGCGCCCCGGGAAATCCTGGAAGCCATCCCCGGCGTGGAACTGACGGAAATGGAAAGAACCCGGGAATACAGCTGGTGCTGCGGCGCGGGCGGCGGGGTTTTGGAGGCTTTCGAGGAAATGGCCGAGGCCACCGCCTCCGAGCGAATTCAGGAAGCCGAGGCCACCGGAGCAAAAGCCCTGGTCACGGCCTGCCCCTGGTGCGAGCGCAATTTCAAGGACACGCTGGAAAGCACAGGCGGCGATATGAAGATATACGACATCGTGGAACTGGTTCACCAAGCCATTGGAGGATAAAGTTTTGGCAATCCCATTGGAAGCAAAAAAAGCTCTCGAAGAGGCCCTGGGCGCGGAAAACATTTCAGACGACCCGGGCGTCATAGAAACTTACTCCCATATGAACGGCTTGGGCTCGGCGGCCTCGGGCTATTGGTGGGCGCGTCCCGCGGCCGTGGCTCTTCCCGGAAGCACGGAAGAGGTGCAGAAGGTCGTGAAAATCTGCAACGAATTCGGGCTTAGATTCAAGGCGCATTCCACGGGGTGGATCTGTTGCGCTTTGGCCACGTCGAAAAACTGCGTGCTTCTGGACATGCGCCGCATGGACGGCCTGGAGTTTGTGGAGCCGGAAGGCTACGTCATCACCGAACCCTACGCCACCGCGGGCGAAACCCAGGTGGAGGCCATGAAGCTCGGCTACACCCCTCACCTTGTGGGGGCGGGCCCCAACGCCTCCAACCTGGCCAGCGCCACCAGCATGCAGGGCACGGGCGGAAACTCGGTGAGGACCTCCATGAACGAGCGCAACCCCCTGGCCATTGAGTGGGTGCTGCCCTCGGGGGAGATTCTGCGTCTCGGATCGGTGGACACACCCAATGCAGGTTGGTTTTGCGGGGACGGCCCCGGGCCCAGCCTGCGGGGCATGATGCGCGGCGCCGTGGGAAACATCGGCGGCAACGGGGTGTTTACAAAGATCGCCCTCAAACTCTATCCCTGGTACGGACCTCCTTACGAATGCGAAGGCCATCCTCCCTTTTTCAAGACCAAGGAAATGCCTCTCAGCTTCGTGCGCTACGTGTCCTGGGACGACCGGGATCAGGAATGCGACGCCTTGTATAGGCTGGGCGAGACGGAAATCCTGGACTATACCAACCGCTGGTCCGCCTCCGCTCTCATGAGCTCTTTGGCGACCACCAACCAGGAATACCGGGAAATGAAGGAAAAAGGCGATTTGCACAAGGTCTTCCCCAACGGATATTGGACCTTCTTTTTCAACGCCGCCTCCCAACGACAGTACGACTATAACGTCAAGGTGTTCGAACACATCATCAAAGATACCGGCGGAGTTATCGTGGATCCCAAGGATCTGGGCGACCCGGCTTATGAAGTGGCGGTTCAGAACGCGGTGCGGTCTCAGTGGATCGCAAAGTCCGCATACATGCCCACGGGCGCCAACACGGGCGTGCCGCCCCTGACCTACGAAACCATTGACCAATGCATGAAGTTCGCCCTGGACGAAACCATTGACGTGAAAAAAGAATGGATCGCCACAAACAGGGTTTATAACGACGGCGAGGACAACGCCTACGCCTGCCTGGATGAAAACGGCCACTTTCTTCACGTGGAGCACGCCTGCCATGCGGATTACGCTGAGCCGGACGCGGAGGCTCTGGGCATCATCTTCAAAGGATACGGCAGGGCCTTGGAGAAAAATCTGGGCGCCGCCTATATGTCCATGCCCGCGGGCTGGGCCAAGCGGAAGGAATACTCCAATTACATGGTTGCGATTCAACGCATGATCGACCCCAACCGGACGGCGGACTCCATGCTGACCAACCTGGCGGAACTCACGGGGGCTTAAGGTTTCTACTATGAAAAACAAATACGACGTAATCGTGATAGGCTCCGGGTGCGGCGGCGCGGCGGCGGCTGCGCTTTTAAGCAGCCTGGGGAACAAAACCCTGCTGGTGGAAAAAAGCCGGCGCATCGGAGGGCGCACCGCAACCTACGAAAAGAAGGGATTTAAGCTGGATCACGGGCATGTGCTCATGCGCAGCCAGAAAGGTCCCCACGGCGAGGTCCTGCGCCTTGCCAAGTGCAAGGACCTGATTCCGCCCTTTTCCGTGTGCAGAAACTGGGCGGTCAAGTCCATCATTGCGGACAAGCCCCTGGAAATCAGGCAGAACGTGTATTCCTACGTGCTTAGCTCCAAGGGGCGTCAGCAGTTGGGAGCCTTCGGCTTCACCCCGACGGAGCTTGCCAACATGGTCCGCTGGAACCTTGTCCGCCGCACCATGCCGGAGAAAAAAATCCGCCGGTACGACCATGTGGACATGCATTCCTACATGAAGAACTATATCGACAACAAGTACATCAGCGCTTTTTACGGCGGCCTGGCCGTGGTGCTATTTGGGGCGCTGGACAAGGAAACCTCGGCCGGGGAGTCCATCCGCATGTCCCAGGCCGGATTCAAGGATTTCCTGAATATGGGCTACCCCGTGACCGGCGAGGGAATCAGCGCGATTCCCAAGTCCTTTATCAGGGCGGCCGAACGATACGGCGCGGACGTGGAATTGGGCTGCCCGGTGAAAAACGTGGTCGTTGAAAACGGCAAGGCTAAAGGGGTGCGGATCAACGGCGAGACGATTTGGGCGGACTCCGTGGTCAGCAATATCGGAGTGCGCGAGACCGTGGACAAGCTGGTGGGGCCGGAGCATTTTGACAGCGTGTACGTCAATCGCATCCGGAACCTTAAGTATTCCTACGGCGGCGTAAGCCTCAAGTTCGCCTTGGACAAGTGGGTGACGCCCTGGGTGTGGGGCGGAGTCATGCCGGACAAGATTGAAAATATCAACCAGGATTTGCTGGACGGCAAGGTCCCCGAAACCTTGCCCATGATGTACATTTCGCCCTCCAAGCTGGACCCTGCCCTGGCGCCTCCAGGCAAGCAGGTGCTTTCGGTTATCTCCGGCGCGCCCATCAGCAAGAACGGTAACGGCGATATGGACTGGGACCTGGTGGCTGCCAAGCTGAAAAAGCAGGTGGAGGATTTCTTTCCCGGCATTGCGGAAAGCACGGTTTTCTGCGACGTGTCCACGCCCAAGGACATCTCCAAGTCCACGGGAAGGGCGTACGGCGACGCCATCGGCGTATCCCAGACCATCGACCAGGTGGGGATGCTGCGGCCTTCCAAGGTTTCGCCTATCCAGGGCTTGTATTACGTGGGCGCGGACGTGGGCCGGGGCAACGTGGCCTCGGAGCTGGCGTCCGAAAGCGCCATCTCCCTGTATCGCCGGTTTAAGAAAAAGCAAAACCTGCTTAACAGATTCATCTCTAAATAAAGGAAGAGAGACATGGATGTGATTAAGGATTTAGGCTTGTCCTGTGCGCTTTTTGGGGTGTACGCAGCAGCCAAGGCCGCCTCTTACCTGCCTCCGGTGAGCCGCCGGCTGGAGGAGAAGGATTTTTCCATGGTGTTTAAGGCCGGCCCGAAAAAGCTGGTCCGGTATTATACGGTTTACAACGGAAAGTTAAGCTCCGGCAGGAGGGACATCCCGGACCCTGACCTTTCCATCTCCTGGGCTTCGTCTTCCTGTTTATTGGATGCGTCCATGGCCGTCATTCGAGGAGACCGCACCGCGCCTTTACAGGCTATCCTGGACGGCGATCTTGCCGTGGAAGGGGATATCGGCAGGATCTATCAATTCAGCAAAGCCCTGTACACGATCAGTGAAAAGATTCCTGCAGACGCCATGCTGGGCGCATTCTCCAAGATTCGTATGAAACTCAGCAGAGAGGGGGCGTAATATGGGTACGGTGCTGGCGCTGATGGAGTTGTCCCGGGACAGGGAGGTTTTGCCTTCGTCTTTGGAAGCTCTGGCTGTAGGAAAGATGATCGCTGAAAAGGTCGGCCTCAAGCTGGCCGCATTAGTCATGGGAGGCGGAATCGAACAGGCTGCGGAATCGCTTCGGGCTTTTCCAACGGACGAGGTTCTGGTTGTGGATCAGCCCTTGCTGGAGGTTTATCAGCCGGAGCTTTACACCCAGGCTGTCGAGCAGGTCTGCAGCGAGATTAAGCCGGACTATCTGGTCATGGGGGAGACCTTCCAAAGCATTGACCTGGCGCCTCGGTTGGCTTTCGCACTGGATTCCGGGCTGGTTACCGGGTGTGTGGACCTGGAGTTCGATTCCGGCGAGACCCTTTTTATCAAACCGGTATACAGCGGCAACGTCATGGCCGCCTATGCGGTGGAAGGCGTCCCGCGGTTGGCGACTTTCCGTTCCAAGTCCTTTGAGCCGGCCAAGCCGGGGGAAAGCGCCCCGTCTCCCGTACGAAGCCTTGCAATATCCCTGGATCAAAGCAGCGTAAAGATTCAGGCCGTGGAGCAGGTGTTAAGCGGAAACGGGCACGCCCAGGGCTTGGAAAACGCGGAGATTGTGGTTTCGGGCGGCAGGGGGCTTGGCGGGCCCGAAGGTTTTGAAATTCTCCGGGAGCTTGCCGACCAACTGGGCGGCGCTTTGGGCGCCAGCAGGCCTCCCTGCGATCTGGGATGGATCGAGCCAAGCGCCCAGGTGGGCATCACTGGCGCCATTGTCGCTCCCGACCTGTACGTAGCCGTGGGCATATCCGGCTCCACCCAGCATGTGGGCGGTATGGAAGGCGCCAAGACCATCGTGGCCATCAACGATAAGGAAGACGCTCCGATTTTCAAGATTGCGGACTACGGAGTGGCGGGCGACTACAAAGAAGTGCTGCCTCAGCTTCTGGAAGGCTTGGGGCGGAGCAAATAAAGGGAGATGTGATGAACATTATCGTTTGCATGAAACAGGCGCCCGATCCGGAAGGACCCAGGGACTCCTTTTGCATCAACGTAGAGGACATGAAGGTGGAGCCCAAAGGCATTCCGCCCGCCCTGTCCCTGTTTGACGAAAACGCCCTGGAAGCCGCCTTGCGCATCAAGGACGCGGATAAGGAAAACGTCAAAATCACGGTCTTGTGCATGGGGAAGAAGGTTTCCAGCGCCGTGCTGCTGAAAGCCCTGGCCGCAGGCGCGGACGCCGCTGTGATGGTCCAGGGGGCGGAGTACGGCGTTCAGGACAGCTTTTCCACGGCCCGGGCTTTGGCTGCAGCCGTGGCAAAGATCGGGGATTATGATTTGATTCTTTGCGGCCGGCAGGCCTCGGACAGCAACGCCGGGCAGACGGGGATCTTGCTGGCTTATGTTCTGGGAATTCCGGCAGTGAGCCTGGCTCAAAAGATTGTCCCTGATTCAGCTCATGCGCTGATCGAACGGGTTTTGCAGGGCGGCTATGAAACCGTCAAGGCGCCCCTGCCCTGCCTGGCAGTGGTGGGCAACGAGGCCGGGGAGCTGCGCTATCCCGCCATGAAAGAACGGCGTCTGGCCAAGAAAAAACCGACCTCCGAATGGGCCATGGACGACCTGGCTTTGGGTGGGGCGCTTTCCCAAAAAGTGACGCTGAAAAGGCTGTTTGCGCCGACGGCCAGAACCAGGGCGTGCAAATTCGTTGCAGGCGACGCTTTGGCTCAGGTTTTAAGGGAGGATCAGGTGATTTAATAAATATCAACCGTTATCGTTGGAGGATTCCTAATAAGTTAGATGTAGGGTGGGCGCGACAAGCGTAACTTGCGCGCCAGGGGGGTAAAAGCGGGTTGGAAAGGCCTTGCAGGCATGATGCTTTGAAAAACGTGGCTGGTTACCATTTTTTTCAGACAGCCTGTCTGTGCATTTGGGGTGTGAAAGGGGGGGCTCCTAAGGCCTGCCAACCCGCCATCTTCCTGATTTTTTTAGGCTTTTTAAGGCGCGCCGTCTTCACTTAGCCGTTTAAGCATGTATAACGCGCGCTCGGCGTCAATTCTCTTGGTCTTTAACCGGTTTGCGTCAGGGCGCCTTATTTATGAAAGTAAGGCGATTTATCCAGGATAGCGAGAACCTTGTGGGGATCGACATCAAGCTGTATTTCGGACCTCTTTCCCGCTAATTTTTGGGGGAAGCTGGTACTGCCCCTCCACTGGCAGATCTTCCTGCGCCCCTGAAAAACAGCCAGCGCCGCCTCCTCGCCATACACCTTATCCCACCCGATGGGAATTCCCGATTGAGCCGATTGCGCCGCCCCGGCATTTGCAGAATACTTCACGCTGGTCTCATAGGTGCGGGAGGGGTTGAGAATGGTAATCTTGTATTGAAAATCCGCACGCCCCCAGTCCAGAAGCGCCAATTTCAGCCGGGCGTACTTGGCCTGGCGCTCCGGATAATCCCTGTTAATCCGTCGGAGTACGTTACGGTCATCCACCATGAACGAGGCGTGGTAAAAGGCGCACCGGCTGTCCTTATGCCGCCAATCCGTCCCCTGGATGCGAACCGCCAGCCTGGATGTTTCGCCTGTCCCATATTGGGAAAAGACATGGCACCATTGTTCATCCTGCAAGGCGATCTTTTTAAGAATGGTCTGGTCCGTGATCTTTTGAATGGAAAGCACGCGGGCGTTAAGCCCTCCTCCCCAGGGCGCCAGGGACGTGAGGGCCACCCGGGCCAGGAGGTTCTGGTCATTCAAGCCACCCAGCGCAAGTTTTTGGACCTGGACGTCCTTGGACTCAACAGCGATTTTGGCCAGGCGCTGTTGGTCGTTAATGGATTCCACGGCGGTTGACCGTACGCTGTGATCCTGGGACTCCAGGACGATCCTGGTCAACAGATCCTGGTCTTTCACCTTTCTGGTTTCTTTTGGAAAAAACCATTTGCCCACATCCTCTCGCAGGGACGGGTCCTTTATGGCTTTCGCCGCTTCCCGGCGGATATTCCAAGCTGCATCCCCCATGGCGATCCGGACCAGAAGATGTTGGTCGATCAGGCCCTGCACCGCAGCCTCGCGCACGTCCTCATCCTCATCTTCCTGGGCGATTTTTTGGAAAAACGCCTGGTCCTGTTTTAGCAGGCTATCCCTGCTGCTGGAATATGACTTGCGCCGCTCGTTGATCAGGGTCTTGACTGCAGCTTCACGAACGTACGCGTTGGCTGCTTCCAGAGCGATTTCCTTCAATAAGTCCGGATTGCGCACGCGGGATGTTTTTCCCGGATGCATCCAAGGGTCCAAAAGGGGGCGATACCCAGGCCCCAGGCGCTCGGCGGCGGCAAAGCGCACCAATCGGTCGCGTCCTTTCCTGACGGCGATATCAATGAGCAGTTGCTTGTTAGTGAGCTTTTCCACCGCCGCCCGGCTTACCTCCACTTTTTCCGACTCCGTGGCGATGCGCTCCAAAAGGGCCTGGTCTGTAATTTTTTTGGTGTCCTGGGGATAGGTCCAGGCCCTTGCCTCTGATAGCAGCGCAGGGTCTTTCAGGTTTTTCAGGGCGGCGGCCCGCACCCCGTGGCTCTGATCCTCCAGGGCGATGCGGAACAGCAGTTGCTGGTTCTGAATTTTTTCCGCCGCCCGCTCGCGCGCCTGGTAACTTACAGCCTGTACGGCGACTTTTTCCAACAATGCCTGGTCCGTTAGTTTTTCCACGGCGAGGGAGGGAACGCGAGAGGCATCCAGCAAAATGGCGATTTCCGCCAATAACTCCTGTTCCGCCAAGGCTTCCACGGCGGCCTTTTGCACGCTTGAGTTTTCGTCTTCCAGGGCGATCCGTCCCAACAATGCCTGGTCGACCAGTTTTGCCACGGCGATTTCCCGCACAAAGCCGCTGGGGTCTTTCAGGGCTATTGTTTCAAGGGTTGGTTGCGACGCCAGTTTTCTAACGGCCCGGGACCGGGCGTACTCTTCCCTGGCCTCCAGGGCGACCTTTGCCACAAGGATGGGATCTTCCAGTTCCTGCGCAGCGTTGGAGGCCTCATCCCCTTGAGCTTCCAGGGCGACCGCGGCCAGCCTGGCCTGCTTTTCCTCGTAAGACTCGCAGCCTGCAAGCAGGGCGGCCAGCATCACACAAATCAATGCCGTGGAAAACCATGAAAGACCTTGAATGATGAGGCCTGTCCTCCCCTTGCCTTTCAGCCCTGACCGCCTTCCCAAATTTGAGCCGCTTCGCTTCATGCCCCCTCCTTTTGGTAGTGTATGACAAATCTTACATGTATTTATCAAAAAGCGTCAAGGAGCGGGTATGGGCTACCCAAAAAATCGGCGGCGCAAGGCCGCCTGGTTTGTGGTCGAGATCACGGAATGGATGCCGTCCGCCAGGTGAAACATGGGCGCTGTGTGGAGGATCCTGTCTTTCGTGGCACATTTGCAGGGCGTTGTAACATAAATTGAAATGCGCGAGCATAACCCCCTTGGAGCGTCCCGTGGCGCCGCCGGTGTAAAACAAGCCGGCCATGTCCTCCCGTTTTATATCCATGGGCGCTCCATCCCTAATCTCTTCCAAAAGCAATCCTTATGCCACAGGCGCATGGGCGCTTGCCCTGCGGGGGGCTGAGGGGGTATATGAAAGGTATCCGGGCAATTATGGGGGATATGAAAACGGAGCGGGGGTTCTGATAAATATTTCTATCAAACATGCTGGAAATGAGCGCTACATGTGGTTGAATTAACTAAAAAAATACCGTATTTAAGCGCTGACTCCTTGTGATGGGCGATTTTCCCAGATTTTAACCTTAGAAATTGGCTGTTTTTTGTTAAAGGAACATGTATGAAGTTTTTCGGATTTGATAAAGATTCAGACGAAGGCGCTTTTTAGCATTAATATTTTTTGGAATGAATTCAAGTATAAAAGTCGTTTTTAGCCCAATAAAAGGAGGCTCTTATGTCCTATTTTCAGGTTGAAAAAGGGGCTTTAAAAGCCATGCATGAATTTCTTTCGGAGCAAGGCCTTGATCCCTGGGTGCGCGTGGAAATCCAGTTTACAGGATGCTGCGACGCCACCCTGGGCCTGGCTGCGGACAAGGCTCGGGAAGGGGATTTCTCGGAAGAGCACGGAGGCGTGACCATGGTCATGGACCCTGATGTGTACAAGACCGTGGGCGCAGTTTCCGTCGCCCATGCGGATGAGGCCAACCGCCAAGGCTTTGTGGTGAAATCCGAGCGCCCCTTGAACGAATGGGCGGGCTTCGCGCCCGTGGGCATAGTTGTGAGATAAAGACCGGCGGCTTCGCCTGCATGGCCGCCGGGCATAAAAAAAAGGCGATGCGGCGAGTTACGCCGCATCGCTCGGATGCTTGTAAGCAGGGACTTTCTCTAATGGATTTGAGAGCGCTTGCTCCCCTGGCCTTCTGCCCGCTTAGATTTTTACCATGATATGGCGGACGACCGTATAGTCTTCCAGGCCGTACATGGAGAGGTCTTTTCCGTATCCCGACATTTTAAACCCGCCATGGGGCATTTCGGATGCATACATGAAATAGGTGTTGATCCAGGTGACTCCAAATTGAAGCATGGATGACACCATGTGGGCCTTTTGAATATCCTTGGTCCAGATGGAGGAAGCCAGGCCGTATTTGCAGTCGTTGGCCCATTCAATGGCCTGATCCACGTCCTTGAACTTGGTGACGGAAACCACCGGTCCGAAGACTTCCTCCTGAACCACCTCGTCATCCTGAAGCGCGTCCGCAATCAGGGTGGGTTCAAAGTAGCATCCCTTGTCGATGGCATTGCCGCCCGCGGTGATTTTCAGATGGGGAACCTTCTTGGCCCTTTCCACAAAGCCCTGAATGATTTTCCGCTGTTCCGCGGAGATGAGCGGTCCGATATCCTCCGCATGGATGTTTTTAACCGCGTCCGTTAATTTGTCCACAACCTCTTGGTAAATATTTTCCTGGACGTAGAGGCGGCAGGCGGCGGTGCAATCCTGGCCCGCATTGTAATATCCCCACATGGCCATGTTTTCCACCAGGTCGTCAATGTCGCAGTCGTCAAAGGCGATGACCGGCGCTTTGCCCCCCAGTTCCAAATGGGTGCGTTTGACATTGGATGCGGCGGACTGCAAGACCTGCTTCCCCGTTCCTACAGACCCCGTGACCGAAACCATTTGAACCTTGTCATGAGCGGCCAGATGCTTTCCCACGACGCTTCCCTTGCCCGTGAGGACATTGAGAACGCCGGGGGGGAAAAGCTCTTTAATATCCTCCGCCAAGGCCAGAATGGTCAACGGAGTGCACTCGGATGGCTTGAAAACCACGGTATTGCCGGCGGCCAGGGCGGGGGCGATTTTCCAGGCGCCCATCATCAAGGGGTAGTTCCAGGGGGCGATTTGTCCGACCACGCCCACCGGGTCCCTCCGGATCATGCTGGTGAAGCCTTCCAGGTACTCGCCGGAGGCGCTGCCTGACATGCAACGGCTGGCGCCTGCAAAAAACCGGAAGTGGTCGGAAATGGCGGGCATTTCGTCTTCCAGCATGCGTTGATAAGGCTTGCCGCAGTTGATGGATTCCAGTTTGGCCAGAAGCTCCGCTTTTTGGTCGATGCGATCCGCGAATTTGTACAGGATTTCGGCCCTGTCGGCGAAAGACTTCCGCTTCCATGCCGGGAAAGCCTCGTTCGCCGCCTGAATCGCCTCATCCACCTGAGCGATGGACGCGCAGGGGACCTCCGTAATGACTTCATTATTATCAGGATTTATAAGAACAGACTTTTCAGCCTCTCCCAAAACCATATTTCCATTTATCAAAAAACGGATGTCAAACTTTTCCATCACACGTTCTCCTTTGTAATTATGAATATCCCATTTCGTCCATTGTCGATGCGATGCTGTCCCTCAAAATATCCACAATTTGGTCGGCGTGCTTTTTTTCGATGATCAAGGGGGGAGATAATATGCACAAGTTCTCGTACGGCCTGACGATCAGCCCTTTTTCCTGGCAGAACTCATCCACGCGCTGGGCGACTGCGATATTCTCATCTTCATTGTCTGACACAACGCATTCGACGCAAGCCATTAAACAATGGCCCCGGACGTCGCCGACCACGGAAAGCTCCTTAAGCGTTTTCAGGCGCTCCATGAAATATGGGCCCACCTCAAGGACATGGTCGGTTAATTTATCGCGCTTCATGATTTCAAGATATTTCAGGGCGGCGGCGCAGGTCACCGGATGCCCGGAATAGGTGAATCCATTGGTATAATAGGAATTCTCGCTGGCGGAGTCGCCGCTGATCCGGTCGACCAGCTTTTGGGAAAAAATAGCCGCGCCCAAGGGCTGATACCCGGATGAGATTCCTTTCGCCACGGTGATGATGTCCGGGACGATTCCGAAAACCTCTTCAGAAGCAAAATAGTGCCCCAGCCTTCCAAAGGCGGTCACCACCTCGTCGGAGATGTACAGCACATCGTATTCCCTGCACACGTCCAAAGTCTTTTTATGATATCCGGGAGGAGGAACGATCACGCCGCCGGAGCCCATGATGGGTTCTGCGATGAAGCAAGCGACCTTATCCGGCCCGATCTCCAAAATCTTATCCCTTAATTCATTGACCCTGAGGTCGCAAAAATCCTCGATGCTCATCCCCTGGGGCCTTTTAAAGGGATTGGGGTCGGAGGTGGCGTGAACAATGTCGGTGACATAATCGAAATAGCTCCGGTCGCATCTTTTTCCGTTTAGGGAAGCCGCCAGATAGGTGCTGCCATGGTAAGCGTTTTCGCGATAAATAATGTGCTTTTTTTCTGGTTGGCCCAGGCAGTTGAAATAGTAATGGACAAACCGAATGGCCGACTCCACGGCGGTGGAACCGCTGTTCGTAAACTGGAAGCAGTTCAGGTCGCCGGGCGTCAACGCGCTCAGTTCCGTCGCCAGTTGGATGGAGGGTGGACTGGTCATGGCGCCGAAGGGGGTGTAATAGGCCAGTTTGACGCATTGATCCGCTATGGCCTGCGCCATTTCCTCGTTTCCGTATCCGAGATTCACGCACCACATGCCGGAGATGGAATCAAGGAACTTGTTACCCTCACTATCAAAAACATGAACCCCTTTCCCGGATTCAATGATCATGGACTCGGCGTCGCTTCCCAGATTCGACCATGGATGGATGATGTGTTTTTTGTCTTTTCCTGCAAGATTCATGTCTTTTCCTTCAATATTCCTATGCCCCTTGGGGTCTTTTAAAATACAATGTTTTCAGAAACCTGTCCCCGCATGCAATGGTTGGACATCATGGATGACGCGTATCCGCCCGCATTAATAAAGGCAAGGAGGTCTCCCTCCTTGATCTGATCCGGCATGGGGAAATTGTCCTTCCAGACATCCAGGGACTCGTTGATATTCCCGGCAATCGTAACGGGTTTCATCTTGTCCGTCTTTTGCTCCAGGACGACCGGCTCGCAGGGCAATCCGTAAAAGGCGGGCTCTATGGCCAGGGTAAATCCGCCGTTAACTCCGATAAAATCGGTCTGCTGTTTTCTTTCGACGGTGTTGACCTCCAAAATCAGAATGCCGCTGTCCTTGACGACATAGTCCCCCGGTTCCACGCAAACGGTCAGCCCTTTGCCTCCGTAATGCTTGTTGATGACAGAGACCCAGGAGTCCAGATCCAGGTTCACGTCATCCTCATCATGGGGAACCCCGAGCCCGCCGCCCAGATTGACGGAGGCAAGGTCTTTCACTTTGTCCGTAAACCAGTGCGTGGCTTCCAGGATCTCATCAAAGATGGATAACTGGTTATTCAGGTAGCCGCATCCGGTATGGAAATGGATGGTATCCACAATAAGGCCGTGCTTGGAGGCCAGCGCCAGCGCTTCCTCGAACTGTTCCCTGTAGACGCCGAACTTGGTGGTTTTGTCTCCGCTGTATCTAAGGGTTTCGCTGTCCCTGTAACCGATGCCCATGGCCGGGTTGACCCGGATGCCGATTTTCCGATGGCTGCAGAACTGTCCCAAGCGCCGGATAGTGCTTAAAGAGTCGCAATTCAACCTCACGTCCGGATTATCGGCGAGCAGCCTTAGCTCGTCATTGGTCATTGCGTGGGCGGTGTACGAGATTTCACTGCATGTAAAGCCGCAGGAAAAAGCATGAAGCAGCTCATTGGGAGAGCATATGTCCACCCCGCACAGCCCCGTTTTTTTAATATGCGTCAGGATAGGGGCGAACCTGTTCGCTTTGATCGCATAATAAATTTGATAAGAATCAAGCTGACTCAGGGCTTCTTGCAATCGCTCAAGGTTTTGCGAAATCCGGTTTGCGCTGTAAAAAAAAGCAGGCGTCCCGGTCACGTTGATTAGGCCGGCCGCGGATTTTCCTGAAAAAACCAAATTCCCGTCTTTGTAACAAAGGTCCTCCCTCTCCCACCACAGACGGTTTTGTTGAGGAATCATCCACACTTCCTTTCCAAATCTCGAAGGTATTTCCGGCCCATTTCATTGATGGGCTCTTTGCGGCCGGTTATCCATTTTCGGCAATTAACGGAGCCGCAGGCGCAAGGAAATTGCTTGAACAATATGTCTTCCGTGGAGGCGTAATCCATTGTCAGGGCTTCCCCTTCATCAATATCCTGCAAAGCCCAGATTTCGAGCTTGTTCATGTCCAGGCACACAAGCGGGTCGCACGAATGCAGCAAGAGCCCGGAAAAATGAGGGTCGTAAAGATGCAGATTCGGGGTGATCTGAAGGGTGTGCTGAAGGATGTACGGCACGGCGATCCCCGTCATTCTTGCAACCATCTCTCCTTTTTTAAAGGGGCGTTTTGTATAAATGCCGTCTCCTTGTATTTCGCAATGGTTGACCGTGAAGTCTTTTTCGCCGGGGTAGCCTTTGCCTGTTTCCAACTCGTAGGGATAGATCATAGCGTCCTCTTTTAAAGTCTTATAAAATTCCGGTTTAAAATATAAACTCAGGAACGTTTTTCATTGGCTTAACCGCAGGAAAGAAACGAGGCTAAGCGGCTTTCGCCACTTTACTCACCTTTTTCAGCGCTTCGACTTTGTCGGGCTGCTCCCACGGGAACATGTCCCTGCCGAAATGGCCGTATGCGGAGGTCATGCGATAGGACCAGTTTTTCGGGGTTTTCAGGTTCAGGTTGGCTATGATCGCCGCCGGACGAAAATCGAAAATGTCGCTGTCGTTGACCAGCATTTCAATGATCGATTCGTCGATCAGCGCCGTTCCGTAGGTGTCCACATTGATGGAGACGGGTTTTGAAACGCCAATGGCGTAAGCGACCTGAATTTCGCATTTCTTAGCCAGGCCCGCGGCGACGATGTTTTTCGCCGCATACCGGGCGTAATAGGCGGCCGAGCGATCCACCTTGGAGGGGTCTTTTCCCGAGAAAGCGCCGCCGCCATGGCTTCCCACGCCGCCGTAGGTGTCCACGATGATTTTTCTACCGGTAAGCCCGGCGTCCGCATAGGGGCCTCCCAGGTAAAAGGCGCCCGTGGGATTGATGAAGTATTCGGTATCTTTTTTCAGCAGTCCGGTGGATTCAAACTCGTTCTTGACGACTTCAATGAGGTCCTTGCGAATTTTTTCCAGGGGAACTTCGCCGGTCTGGTGGGAAACCACCACGGATTTGATAAATTCCGGACGGCCGTCCTTATAGCCAACCGAGACCTGCGCTTTGGAGTCGGGCCTGAGGTAGGGAATTTCCTTGGATTGCCGCATGCCCTCCAGGGTTTTGAGAAGCCTGTGGCTATAGGCTATGGGGGCGGGCATCATTTCCGGCGTTTCGGCGGTTGCATACCCGAACATCATTCCCTGGTCGCCGGCGCCCTGCTCGTCATAGAGCCCTTCGCCCTCGGTCACGCCCTGGGAGATATCCGGCGACTGGCCGTGGATCCGGCTGATATAGTCGAAATTGTCGCCCCAAAACAAAAGGCTTTCGTTATCGTATCCGATTTCATTGACAACCTGTCTGGCGATTTTTTCCGAATCGATTTCTTCCCATCCATTGCATGTAATCTCTCCCACATTGGCCACCAGATTATATCCGGCCATGGTTTCACAAGCCACCCGGCCTTCGGGATCTTTTTCAAGACATGCATCAACGATGGCGTCTGAAATTTGGTCGCAGATTTTGTCCGGATGTCCGCTGCCCACAGACTCTGACGTAAATACATGTTTGGCGTTGATCTTGCTCATGTTCAGGTTCCTCCGAGAATTCTAAATAAATACAGTGATATATCCACTCCAGACCAGCTCAGCTTCAGGTGATGGGATCGAGAGCGTTTCCATTTTGCAATTCAAAACACGGATTAAGGCCTTAGCCATATTCGTGCCACAGGCTTTGGGAAAATGACTATCTATTTGATATTATGTGGTAAAATACTTCGAGAAAATATGAGCAAGAATCCTGCTTGCGTACAACTTTCACTAGTTTGTAAACTCTTTGCACAGTTATTTGTTTATGGTTGTATTGTGTGTGCACTATTGATACGGTGCATTCTCCTTGGTCGCATTGGGAATGTGTTTAATTGCCAATATTCTTAATGCCCGCGCCGTGTTCAAATGGATGCGGCGGGCGCGGAAAAATCGGGGCTTCTCTATTGAGATTGTGCAATTATTGCACAGTCAATGCCGCGAGATGAAAAAATAAGGCGGGTTCGAACATGAGCAATTTAAAAATTTTGGTCGTGGAAGCCAGCAAACTTGTCTTCGACCAGGTCAGGCGAATATACAGCGGCCAGCCCACCGAGATTTTTCTTGCCAAAAGTCTGGGGCACGCCTTTGAACAATTCGAGGAAATGACTTTTGACATCCTTATTATCAGCGGCTCCGCCCTCCGGCGCAACATCGACCACTCCATCGATCTTCTGGAGACCATCTCCAACAACTGTTCGATCACCCAAATCATCATCCTGGCGGAAAAAAAGGACCTCACGGCGGCGTCCTCGGCCTTGAGAACCGGGTCGTGCCAATATTCCCGGCTGCCTATAGACGATAAAGAGCTCAAGATGTTGATTGACGCCGCAGAGCATAACCGGCCTGAATTTGGAATGAACCTTTTATTAAAGGACGACCTCAAAAAGGTATCGTTCCATGACATGGTCGGCGCCTCCGGACTCATGAAGGAGGTTTTCAGGCAGATTCGCCAGGCCGCCATGTCGGATATTCCCGTATTGATCAGCGGGGAGACCGGCACGGGCAAGGACCTGGTGGCCAACGCCATCCACCAGATCAGCGCCAGGCAGGAATATCCGTTCATCCCCATCCATCTTGGGTCCCTGCCCTCGGAGCTTGTATCAAGCGAGCTTTTCGGCCATGAAAAAGGCGCCTTCACCGGCGCCTGGAAGCGCCATAAAGGGTCCTTTGAAAAAGCCAAAAAAGGAACGGTCTTTTTGGATGAAGTGGGCACCATCGACCAAAAAAACCAGGTGGCGCTTTTGCGGGTTCTGGAGACCCAGTCCTTTAATCGAATCGGCGGAACCGTCAATATTAAAACCAATGTTCGGGTTGTGGCGGCCACCAATGAAAATCTGGCCGCTGCGGTGGCTAAGAAAAAATTCCGGGAAGACCTTTTTTACAGGCTGGACGTTTTTTCCATAACCATTCCCCCGGTAAGAAAAAGGCCTGGGGACATCTCCCTGCTGGTGGATTATTATCTAAGGCGATTTAACGACGCCTACCAAAAAAATATCATGGGCCTTTCGCCCCAGTGCATTTCCATCATGGAAGCCTACGAATGGCCTGGAAATGTCAGGGAAATCAAGAACATCATCCACCGGGCGGTGGTGCTGTGCGACGAAAAGGTGCTCCTGCCCAAGCACCTTCCCAAAAGGCTTTTGGAGGGCAGCGGAAACAGCCATCCGGTGGACATAAGAGTCGGGGATTCCATTGAAGAGGCGGAATACAAGCTGATTGTGGAAACCCTGAATGTGGCCATGAACAATAAAAGCCGCGCCGCCAAAATGCTGGGAATCAGCCGAAGGGCCCTCTATAACAAATTGGAAAAACACAACCTGATGCTCTAACCCCACTCCGCTGCAAAGCCAAATCCTCAGCGTTCTCGGCTACGAGATAGTCGGTGGGGTCTTACAAGAAACACCCAAATAACATACTTATTTTACAGCTATTTATAAATAGGTACTGCCTCTTTCCCAGAAACTCCTGTTTAATTGTTTTTGTTAGCTTTTTTGCCTGCAAGGAGCCTGCGCCGAAAGAGGAGCAGTTGTTTCAAAGCGCTTTGAAAGATACCTTTACGGTTTGGAAAAAAGTGTCCAACGCCGCCAATCCCACCAAAGAAAGAATTGAAGGCGCGGAAGAGTCCGAAGGCTATTTCATAAAATATGACACGGATGTCCAACGCAAGGTCATGCTTGCGGAAAAATCCAAAATTGAAAAAGCCAGGAAAGAATTTCAGGAGGTTATCCAAGACTACTCCGACAGCATTTGGGCTGATGACGCCGCGTTTTTCCAGCTTATGTTGTTTATGCATGCAGAAATTAAAGAGCAATATGATGATCAGGAGCTTTATAAACGCATTGGTGCGTATTTAGGCAAGCGCCAAACCCTGAGCGTAGAGCCGTGGACAGTGGAAGCATTCGATGATTTCATGCCCGGCGTACTCGGCCCGCAAGGTCTAAACCGTTGGAACATAGACAATTCCGACGCGTTAAGGCTCTATTTGTATGCCAGGTTAATCACCGGTTACGCATCCCGCCGGGAATTTGACAAGGCGTCGCATGCCGTGGAGATGCTGAAACAGGAACCTGCGTTGGCGCCCTGCGCAGAGGAAATGAATCAGGTGATAGAGTATGTCAAAAAATCTCCACATAAGTTTCCAAATAACCATTGACCGGCCTAAAAATCTGACGAGCGCTCTATTTTATTATTGTCCTTTTTATCCCGATTGTGTGAATATGGGAAGCGAGGATTCCGCCCCGCGTCATTTTAACTTCCCACATAAGGAGAAAGCCATGATCGCAGTAATCGCAAAAATTCCGGTCCAGGAAGCCAAAAGAGACGAAGCCCTGGCAGGCGTCAAGGAACTCATGAAAGGCGTCGCAACCGAAGAAGGCACCCTGGCCTACAGCCTCAACATCAACAAAAAAGACCCCAACACCCTGGTTATTATCGAAAAATACAAAGACAAAGAAGCCCTGGGCGTTCACAGCTCCACGCCGCACTTCAAGGCCTTTATGGAAAAAGCCATGACCTTCGCCGCCGGCCAGCCTGAAATCACGGTGTACGAAGAGGTGGATTCCATCTAACTGAAAAAAACGCCCCCTGGCGCGGGGGATAGGGACGGTTGCGGCCGGGCGGTTAAGCGGCTCGGCGCAGCCTCCCTATATCTTTCTCGCCAGCCTTAAAGCCCCAATCCCGAACAATACGGAAACTCCCGCTTCAAAATACAACAAGGCCGAATATCCCAAAGACGACGCAATGGCTGCGCCCATGGTAGGGGCCAGAAAATAGCCTCCGTCGATCATCTCGATCATCATGTTGGTATTGAAGGACCGCAGCCTGGGCGGCGATGCGTCGAATATAAGCGCGCCGATAAGCGGCATGGTTATTCCCCATCCCAGCCCCAACAACGCGCCTGATCCGAAAAACAGCCAGGGGCTGCGAACCGTCCCCAGCAAATAAAAGCACAATCCCACATAAATAAGCCCTACGCCGCACACCCAGGCCTTGTTCCAGCGGTCGAAAAAGGAAAAAGCAGCCACCCGCACGCCGATCATAAAAATAATGGTGAGAGTGAAAAAATGCCCGACCTGTTGGATTCCGATGGCGCCGCCGTAACTCTTCAGGAAATAAAAAACCATGGCGAAACACAAATACGCCGCACCGGACATGGCCAGTAAAAAAAGCATAACCGGCGACTTGAAATTATCCAAAACCTCCCGCCTTGAAAGGACGTCTTCCTCCTTGGGCCGCTCCTGGACGGAAAAGGCTTCCATGCGGCTTACGAGCCATAAAAAAGGAGGCGCCGCCGCCATGACGATTCCGGTCCCCATAAACACCGCGCCCTGGGTCCCGCCCTTCGCCAGGACGTACTCCACTGCGGGCGGCATTATGGCGTAGGGAAAAAGGTTCGCCACCGTTATCGCGCCAAAGGCCTGGCCGCTTTTCAAGGGAGGAACCACGCTGACGGTGAGGGAAATCAACGCGGTGAGCCCGATTACAAAAGCCAGGCCATGGAATCCCCGGAGCACGGCCAATAGCCACACGTCCTGCACAAAAGCGTATGCGGACAGACTCGCCGCCATGCCTACGGCGCCCGCAATGCACTGGGCGCGGCGTTTCCCGGATGCACCCGTGAACTTAGCATGGGCCCTGCCGCCAAGGCGACCAGGGGAAAAGCGCCCAAAAGCAAACCGGCCGTCTTCGCGGAAACCCCACCCTGTTCCAGGTAGCTGAAAAAATTGAAAAACACCGCCAGGTTGCACATGATCATGAAATACACAATCAGCAGCACGGCGAAAGGTTGGGTAAACAATTTGTCTCCGGAAAAACCGGAGTCGGAAAGCTGACTCATGAATGCTCTCAGATTTGATGTGATGTCCTGCACACGGGCGGGCCGTTCTCCACCACAAAAGGCATAGCACATTCGTTTGCCTAAAATATAGTCCTGCCTTCCTTTTTAATGGCGAGAATATGCGAAATCCGCCCGCTGTTATTTGCAACGTCTATCGCCCGGCGAAGCAGGATTAAAATAATCAATTTTACTTATAGATAGGTTTCGTATAGTTCCAAGCGCATGAAGGAGCAGTAGGCTCCTTGCTCCCAATATTAGCTGAAGAAAAACCAAAAATTGAATTCAATCCTGGGGCGTAAGGTTATGGAATCAGGAAATATAGCATTCGTGCAAGGCGGCGGGGGAAAAGGCTCCCAGTTTTTCCCCGTATGGCTGTATCGGGTGGGCAGGATCGTTTTGGCGGGCGTTTTCTTATGGTCCGGCATCGCCAAAATTCAGGATCCCAGGTCCTTTGCGGTGATCATCGAGGCTTTCGGGCTGCTGCCGGAAATCGCCATCGAGCCGATCTCCCTGTTGCTGCCTATCCTGGAAATCGCCGCCGCCGTCGGCATATTGCTGGACGTGAAAGGCAGCTTGGGCATGATCACCGGCATGCTGATTTTATTCATTTTCGTCCTGGGGTACGGCCTGCATATGGGACTGGACGTGGATTGCGGCTGTTTCGGCCCGGACGATCCCGAGGCGGAGGCCTTTCATAGCCTGCGTCCGGCTTTGTACCGCGACTTTGTGATGATGGCCGGCGTGGCCTATCTATACATCTGGCGTTACGCGAGATCGGTGCGCCCTGTGCGTCCGATTGAAATTCTAACTGTTTGGAAGAAAGGCAACAAAAATGACTAAGACTTTGAAAGTGGTTCTGGCGATCGCTCTGGTAGGCCTTCTTGCCGCAAGCCCCGCCTGGGCGTTCAAGAACAAGTTTGAGAAGGAAGTAGATGCTGAAGCCCAAGCCGTCAAGCTGGTGCGCGAAGTGCAAAGGGGCGGCTACGACCTGGTGACCACCGATGAGCTGAAAAAGTGGATGGACGAAGGCAAGGATATGGTCATCATTGACACCATGCCTTACGAGGGCTCCTACGTGAAGAATCATGTTCCCGGGGCCGTCCAGTTCCTGTTCCCCATTCCGGACATGAACGAGTGGGACGTCAAGGAAACCGACGGAAAGACCCAGGCGGACTTTGCAGCCCTGCTGGGCCCTGACAAAGACAAGACCATCGTGATCTACTGCGGATTCGTGAAATGCACCCGCAGCCACAATGGCGCCGCCTGGGCCGAAAAAATGGGCTACAAGAATGTGTACCGTTACAGCGGCGGCATCTTTGCCTGGAAAGGCGCTGACTACGAAGTGGGCAAGGTGGAAAAATAGCGCATTAAAAAACGATTTTCCGTTCCCCCATAAATAACGGGCCGGCGCAGGGAGATTAATCCTTCCCGCTCCGGCCCGTTTTTTTATATTTGCGCCATCGGGACGCCAATTCTCAGGGTTTATACTCCCTGGCCCAGGAGGGCGGGGGAAGACCTTGGAGATGACGGCGAAGCACGTCCAGGGCGTTCATGGCGAAAATCTTTATGTTCCGGTCCCGCTCGCCAAAGGGGGAATGAAACCGATACACAAAGGTGTCGTCCGGCGTGGCCAGGGCGATGCACACGGTTCCCACCGGCTTTTCCTCGTCGCCGCCGGCCGGGCCGGCCACCCCGCTGGTGGAAATGCCGTAGGTGGTCTTGGCTATCTGGCGGGCGCCTTCGGCCATGGCCTTGGCGGTTTCCTCATGCACGGCGCCGTACTTCAACAAGGTTTTGCGGGAGACGTTCAGCATGGTCTCTTTGGCTGTGTTGGCGTAGGTGACGGCGGACATGACGAAATACTCCGAGCTGCCGGGCACGCTGGTCAGCCAGTGGGCGATCTGCCCGCCGGTGCAGGATTCGGCCACGGCCAGGGTGGCTTTTTCGTCCTTCAACATCAGCCCCACCACTTCCTCCATGTTTCGGCCGCCCACGGAAAACACGTTATTTTTCAGCCGATCCAAAATCTTGTCCGTGCCTTCGTCCAGGATGCGTTCCACGCCCATTTTGCTTTCGGCCCGGGCGTAGATCTTCACCTGGATAACGGGAAAGCTGGCCCTAAGCCCTATTTTCATGCCGGGCTCGCCGTCCGCAACGTCGGCTATGAGTTCGCCCACCCGGGCTTCAGGCATGCCGTAGGTGCAGATGGTCCGCATACCCGAAATGGTTACATCCTCCAGCATTTCCTCGATGCGGGGAATCACCTGGTCCGCCAGCATAAGTTTCATTTCGCGCGGCACGCCCGGCATAAAAAAGAATCGGCACTTGCCGATGATCAGGGAAAAACCGGGCGCCGTGCCCACGGGGTTGTCCAGGCGCACCGATCCTTGGGGAAAATACGCCTGTTTGCGGTTGGACTCACCCAAATTCCGGCCCAGGTTCCGGCCCACGGATTTAAAAAGCGCTTCGATCCAGGCCAGGGCCTCTTCGTCCAGCTCCAGGTCCACGCCCGCGGCTTTGGCCGCCGCTTCCGCTGACAGGTCGTCCATGGTGGGCCCCAAGCCGCCGGTGACCAAAGCCACGTCCGCCTGCTCTCCAATATCCTTTAACGCCCGGACCAGGTCGTCCATGTCGTCGCCAACCGTGACGTGCCGCCTGACGGAAACGCCCATCATTTCAAGCTGTTCAGCCATATAGGCCGAATTGGAATCCACCAGGGTCCCTGTGGTCAGTTCATCGCCTGTGGCCAGGATTTGCGCGTGAATCGTCTGCATAACGCCTCCAAGAATAAGTTACCCTCTCCGGCCCAATTCTATATAGGAAAGGCCCCTGGTTGGCAAGCCGGGCGCAGGCCCAAATATCCCGGATTGGGGAAAGCATGTATTGACGCACGGGCTTATCGGTCTTATATAAAGAAGTTAACTTTGAACCGAAAGGATGGTTTATATGCCAATTTATGAATTTCATTGCAATAAATGCGACGCCAACTTTGAGCAGCTTTTAATGGGCAGCGACAAGCCCGAATGCCCCAAATGCGCCTCCAATGACGTGAACAGGCTGCTGTCAGCCTGCGGCTTTGTGAGCAAAGGCGGCGGCGGAGAGACCGTTTCCAGTTCGGCGGGCGTTTCCTCCTGCGCGGGCTGCTCTGCAACCAGTTGCGCTTCCTGCGGGTCGTCCTGATAATGGCGGATCAAATCCTCATTAAAATAGGAACCCGGGGCAGCCCCCTTGCCCTGTGGCAGGCTGAGCATGTTGCAGCGCTTCTGGAGCGCCGGAATCCCAACGTGAAGACCGAGCTGGTCGTCATCAAGACCAAGGGCGACAAAATCCTGGACGTGCCCCTGGCCAAGGTGGGCGGCAAAGGCTTGTTCGTCAAGGAGATCGAAGAATCCCTTTTGGACGGCCGGACCGACATGGCCGTGCATTCCATGAAGGACGTGCCTTCGGAATTTCCCCCCGGGCTGTGTCTTGCTGCGATAATGGAGCGGGAGGACCCCCGGGACGCTTTGATTTGCTCCAGGGCCAAGGGTCTCTTGGACCTGCCGCCCAACGCCAAGATCGGCACAAGCAGCCTGCGGCGTTCGGCCCAGTTATTGGCCCTTATGCCGGATCTGCAAATTGAACCTTTGCGCGGCAATATCGGCACTCGTCTGGACAAGCTCACTTCCCTGAACCTGGACGCCATTGTGCTTGCAGCCGCAGGCGTCAAACGCATGGCCATGGACGACAAGGTTTCGGAATACATTCCCGAGGAGACCGTGCTTCCGGCCGTGGGCCAGGGCGCCATGGGCATTGAAATCCGGGAGGACGATCCCGTGGCCGGGCCGCTGGCCAGAGCCTTGAACCACGAGCCGACCCAGGTGATCGTCACCGGCGAACGGGCTTTTTTGAAGCGTCTGGACGGCGGATGCCAGGTTCCCGTGGCAGCCCACGGCAGGCTAAAGGGAGACTTCCTGCAACTGACCGGCGTCATCGCCGGAGTGGACGGGACCCCGATTTTCCGCGACAGCGTTTCCGGCAAAAAGGAAGACGCCAAGGAACTGGGAGTCAAACTGGCGGAGAAGCTCCTGAACGCCGGCGGCAAGGCCGTACTGGACGAATTGCTGGATCATTAACCCGGCCAAAAACCGGAAGGAATATACAATGGGCAAAGTGTATCTCATCGGGGCGGGCCCCGGAGACGTAGGCCTTATCACGGTTAAGGGCCTGGATTGCGTAAAAACCGCGGATGTGGTCGTCTACGATTACCTGGCGTCTCCCAGGCTGCTGGCCTACGCCCGGGAAGACGCGGAAATCATCTACGTGGGCAAAAAGGGCGGGGACCACACCCTTTCCCAGGACGGCATCAACGCCCTTTTGGTGGAAAAAGCCAAGGCAGGGAAGACCGTAGCGCGCTTGAAAGGCGGCGACCCTTTTATTTTCGGACGCGGCGGCGAGGAAGCCGAAGTTCTGAAGGAACAAGGCCAAGCCTTTGAAATCGTGCCCGGCGTCACCTCGGCCATTGCAGCCCCGGCTTATGCAGGCATTCCCCTGACCCATAGGAAGCATACGGCCACCGTGGCTTTTGTCACCGGCCACGAAGACCCGACCAAAGACGAATCCAACATCGATTGGGCCAAAATTTCCACGGGAATCGGCACCATCGTGTTTTTGATGGGCATCAAGAATCTGCCCATGATCACCAAACGGCTTATGGACAACGGCCGCGCTCCCCAAACCCCGGTTGCCCTGGTGCGTTGGGGAACCACTCCGGGCCAGGAAACGGTCACGGGAACCCTGGAAACCATCGTGGACATCGCCCAAAAGGCGAAAATCAAGCCGCCGGCCGTCATCGTGGTGGGCGAGGTGGTGGATCTGCGCCCCGTGCTTAACTGGTTTGAAACCAAGCCCCTGTTCGGCCAGAAAATCCTGGTCACCCGCAGCCGCAAGCAGGCCAGCGCGTTGGTGGAAAAGCTGGCCGATCTCGGCGCCGACTGCGTGGAGACTCCGACCATTGAACTGGTTCCGCCCAAGGACCCCAAACCCCTGGAAGACGCGGTGGACAACATCGCCGCCTATGACTGGGTGGTCCTGACCAGCGTGAACGGCGTGGATTATTTTTTCGACTGCCTGTTTTCCAAAGGCAAGGACGCCCGCGCCCTGGCCAATGCCAAAGTGGCGGCCATCGGTCCGGCCACGTCGGCCAAATTGCGGGAATACGGCCTGGTTACGGACATCGTGCCCAAGACATACCGCGCCGAGTCCGTGGTGGAAGCCTTCCTGCAGGAGGACATGAAGGATAAAAAAGTGCTTCTGCCCCGAGCCGCCCAAGCCCGCCCCATCCTGCCCGTGGAGTTGAAAAAAATGGGCGCCCTGGTGGACGAGGTTCCGGCTTACGAAACGGTCCAGGCTTCCCAGGATCAGGCCCAGGTTTTGTGGGAAAGGCTGGAATCCGGCGAGATTACCATGACCACCTTCACAAGCTCCTCCACGGTGAGCAACTTTGTGGCCTTATTTGACAAGGAAAAGCTCCTGAAGGTCATGGAAGGCGTTAAAACCGCCAGCATCGGCCCCATAACCAGCGACACGGCCCGAGACCTTGGGCTTAAGGTGGACATGGAGGCGGAAGCCTACACCATCGACGGCCTGATCCAGGCCATTTTGGACGGAGTCGGCAAATAAGAATATCGGCCCGGGTCCTGGACCCGGGCTTTTTTGTGCACAGGGGTTTGGCGTTTTATACATTGGAGAACAGCCATGACAAAACCTTACATTCATATTCCCCTGGATGAGGAAAACCGGTCGATCTCCGGATATTTCACCCTGGAACGGGAAGTTCGCCTTCCTTACCAAGGCAAAGAGGTATTGTACACCGTGGGAACCGGGGTCATGGATTCGTCCTGCTGCGGCTTCGGCGGATGCGCCTACGCCATGGTTCCAGGCTTTGTCGTAACGTGGAAAGAAAAAAAAGATCTGGAAAATCGGGATATTTCCATGGTAGAGCCCATTTCCGATCAAGAAAGCCAAAAACAGCTTTCGAAAATCATCCGAAAGAAAGAAGGAGTCACCCAGGTAAATTTCCTATAGCCTGGCAATTGCGTATGCTGTTCGAGCAATCCAATCGATGGTTATTCGTCATGGTCTGTCTTGCGGTCATGACAGTCCTATCCTGCGCCGGATACAATTCCCTGTCACCCAAGGCTCAACCCCAAGGGGAGCCTCCGGGCTGCCTGGCCCTGGGAAACAAATATTTCCTGGGCGACGGCGTGGAGCGGGACTACTCCCAGGCTGCCATGTATTTTCAAAAAGCGGCGGACGAACAAGACGCCCCCGAGGCGTGGTTCATGCTGGGCCGCATGCACTTGGAGGGCCTGGGCTTTGAGCAGGATATCAAGGAGGGCGCCAGGGATTACGCCAAGGCGGCCAACCTGGGCCATGACGAAGCCCGGTACCAGCTTGCAGCCTTGTTTTTCTCCTCCCGGGCTTATGACGAAGCCTTTGACTGGGCCGCGCCCGCGGCCAAAAACAACCACGCCAAGGCTCAATTCCTTGTTGGCATGCTTTTTCTGGAGGTGGGCGACAACGATCTCGCCCTGGAATGGCTGGCCCGCTCCGCCGTAAAGGGACACGCCCCGGCCGCCGGCATTATCGCCTCTTTGGGCGCATCCCCCCAAGACCTTCCCGATCCCTCCGCCCCCGTCCGGGAGGACATGATGGCCAATCCGTTTAAGTAGCCCTATTAAATACCGAGGATAATATTACATTTTCCACACAGGTTTATAATGCCTGCAAAATGTGATAGAGTCAGCAGGTTATTCGCCTGGGTCTATGGCCCGGGCCTGGACGGGAACCTATCTTAGACCTAGGGAAGCCTAAAATGGCCGATAATATTTCAAAAGCAGCCAGGCGCCTGACGCCTCTTTTTTGTGCGCTTTTAGCGGCGGCGAGCCTTCAGGCCTGCGCCTTATGGAAAAAGCCCGCGCCCACTCCCGGACTGCCTCAGGCAAAGGAAGTTATCGAAAGCATCCAAAAGGATTACACTAGCGCCGGACCTTTTAAGGGGATATCGCGGTTCACCCAGGAGCAATACGGAAACCGCCTTAGCGGCCGGGCCGCTTTTGTGGTTGCGCCCCCCGACCGGCTTCGGGTGGACATCTTAAACCCCTTTGGCCAGCCCATGGTCAAGATGGCCTATAACGGCAGGCACGTTTTCATGTATACGGGCGCAGAGGACAAATTCCGGTCGGGCGTGGCCACCCGCGGCAAGATGGAGGATGCTTTGGGCCTCCCCATGTCCATGGAGGAACTGGCTCAGATTTTAGGCGGCCATGCACCGGTGGCCAGCCATTGGTGGGCGAAAATAGAATTCTGGGATTTTTCCGGCGACCAGGGAGCGCAAAGGGGCTTCTTGTTGACTTTGCGGTCTCTAACCGGCCGAATCCGTGAAAAAATCTGGGTGGCCGGTGATGAAGTCACAATCATCCAGGCGGACGTTTATTCGTCAGGAAAAAGGCTCTACTCGGTGTTTCCGGACAGGGATAAGCCGGGAAATATTCGCATCCAGGGCGAGGATGGAGCATCCATTACCTTGGAAAAACAACGCTTTTGGGAGAACGCAACGGTTGACGAATCCCAATTTATGCTTACTAAAGATATGGTGACTAATCGTTGACGGAGGTCCCGCGCTTTGGACCCTCTTCTGGCAGTAGACAGGAGCATGGGGCGCCTTGCCAAATGGTTGAGGCTTTTAGGCTACGACACGGTTTTTGACCCCGGCATGGGCGACAAGGAGTTTCTATCCCTGGCGGAGCAAGGGCGCATCCTCATTACCAGGACGCGGGCTTTGTTCGGAAAAACCGGTGAAGCCCGAATGGTGGAAATCGTTGACGGAGATCCCAACGTGCAGTTGGCCGAGACGGTAAAACGCCTGGGCCTGCGCATTGACCGAAGCAAGGCTTTTGGGCGATGCATACGCTGCAACGTTCCTGTAGAGCCTATTGAACGGGCGAGGGCGGCCGACCGGGTTCCGGATTATGTTTTTGAAACGCATCAGGACTTCGCCCATTGCCCTCGATGCAAGCGGATTTACTGGCAGGGCAGCCACCAAAACAGGGGGTTGGCCATGCTGGAAAGCATGATTTAAGGTAAACACGGGCTGGGAGAGTTCCACGGCCCCTATATAACAACAGGCGGGCGCGAAATCGCGTTCGAGAGCTGTCACGGCGAAATTCGCCGCGTAAATAAATTTTAAGGAGAATGAAAAGATGTCTGATCAATGTTCTTCCGGAGGATGCTCCAGTTCCCAGGGCGGCGGAAATATGGCCCACAACATGCAAGATAAAATCATCGAAAGCTCGCTGGCTAAAATCAAAAACAAGATCCTGGTCATGAGCGGCAAAGGCGGCGTGGGCAAATCCAGCGTTGCAGCTAATATCGCTGCGGGCCTTGCCAAAAGAGGCAAGAAGGTCGGCCTGATGGACGTGGACCTTCATGGACCCAGCATCGCAAAAATGATGGGCATTAACAGCATGCTGGACGTTACGCCCGACAATTTCATCATGCCCTGGAGCTACGATAAAAATTTGAAAGTGGTTTCCATGCAGGCCCTGATGCCGGAAAAGGACCATGCCGTAATCTGGCGCGGTCCTGCAAAAACCGGCGTTATCCGCCAGTTCATCGCCGACGTGTATTGGGAAGAATTGGACGCCATGGTCATTGACTCTCCTCCCGGAACCGGCGACGAGCCCCTGACCGTAGCCCAGGTGGTGCCCGACGCCATGGCCGTTATCGTGGCCACGCCCCAGGAAGTCGCATTGGCGGACGTTCGCAAATCCATCAACTTTTGCTCCACCGTGAACATGAAGATTCTCGGCCTGGTGGAAAACATGGGCGGATTCAAATGCCCCCACTGCGGCGAAACCATTGACATCTTCCCCACGGGCAATGCAAAAATCACGGCCCAGCAGATGAATATTCCGTTCCTGGGCAGCCTGCCTTTCGACCCGGACGTGGTCAAGGCCTGCGACAACGGAACTCCGATCATCAACCTGAACGCCAAGTCTCCTTTTTCCGTAGCCATGGGCGAAATCCTGGACGGAATCGAGGCCAAGTGCAAGTAGTCTTGTTCTGCAAGGCCCGGCGGCAAACCGCCGGGCCTTGTTTTTTTTAAAGAATGACCGTCCCGGGAATTTGTCATGTCTATTGCCGTTGCTTTGGAAAACCGGCTGTCGCAATGCCCTCGCATAGCCACCCTGGGAGTCAAGCCCAATTTCTCCGACTACTCGCCTCGGGAGCAAGCCCTCATCCGCAAGGCGGAAACCCTTTATTATCCCAGCAGCTTTTACGCCCCCTTGTTCCAGGCCATGGGCAAAAAAACCTTTCCAGGCCCCGCCGTCTATGCTTGCGCACAGGATAAAATCGCCCAAACCGCCCTCTTTCAATTGATGCAGATCCCCCATCCGCGCACCAAAGTGTATTACGGCCCGCAGCAGAAAAAATTCATCCTCAGGGATTTCGGGCTGCCTTTGGTGGCTAAGATCCCCAGGGGGTCGGCCCAGGGGAAGGGCGTGTTTCTTATCCAAAAGCCCGAGCAACTGGCGGAGTATTGCAAGGAGAACCACGCAGCCTATATTCAGGAGCTCCTGCCCATTGATCGGGATATCCGTGTGGTGGTGGTTGGGAAGCAGGCGGTGATCTCGTATTGGCGCGTGCCGGAACAAGACGCTTTTTTGCACAATGTGGCCGCCGGAGGGGAGATCGTCTTTGATGACGTCCCCCGGGAAGCCGTGGACCTGGCTGTGAAAACCGCAATCTGTTGCGGGTGGGACGACGTGGGCCTGGACCTGTGCATGGTGGACGGCCGCCCCCTTGTCATGGAAGCCAATATGAAATACGGTAGGCAAGGTTTCGCCCTTGCAGGCATTGATTATTACAGCATGATGGAGACCTTCATAGCCGATGGAAAAATCTGAACCCGGCTTGTTTGATATACTTTGCGCCCAACTGGAACAACGGGAGGCTGAAACCCTGGCCCCCCGCGCCGCCCTCACCAAGGACGGACTGCGCCGAAACCCGGAGCAGCGCGCGGACGAAGGGTATCGCCAGTCTTTTTCCCTGGACGTGGACCGCATTCTGCACTCCCGCGCCTACACCCGATACATTGACAAAACCCAGGTTTTTTACCTGATTAAAAACGACCACATCACCCACCGGGTGCTGCATGTGCAGCTGGTTTCCAAAATCGCCCGCACAATCGGCCGTTTTTTGCGTTTGAACGAAGACCTGATTGAAGCCATCGCCCTGGGCCACGACATAGGCCATGCGCCTTTCGGCCATGAAGGGGAAACCTTTTTGTCCGAGCTATGCCAAGAGCACGGCATCGGCCCGTTTTTGCATAATGTGCAAAGCGTGCAGTTTTTGGACAAGGTGGAGCGCGGCGGCAAAGGCTGGAACCTCTGCCTCCAGACCCTGGACGGCATCCTGTGCCATGACGGAGAGATTCACAACCAATACCTTCATCCGGTAACGAAAATGGGATTTGACGACCTGGAAAGGGACATACGCGCCAAGCTGGAAGATCCTGCTGCGCAGCTCATTCCCATGACCGCGGAAGGCTGCGTAGTCCGCATGGCCGACACCATCAGCTACATAGGCCGCGACATTGAGGACGCCATTCGCCTGAAGCTCATCTCCCGGGATCAAATACCCAGGGAATGCGCTGAAATATTAGGCGAAACCAACGGCTCCATTGTCCACGCCCTGGTGACGGACATCATCCGGAACAGCGCCAACGGAACGGAGATATCCTTCTCGGCCTACATTTCCGACGCTCTTAAAAAGCTGAAACAGTTCAACCTGGAAAATATCTATCTGCATAAAAAGGTGAAGGCCAACAGCGCAACCATCCACAAGCTGTTCCGGCATCTGTTTGAAAAATTTTTGGACGACTTCCAAAAGCAGCGCCGGGATTCGGCCATTTTCACCAGTTTCCTGAGAGGGAAGGACGAGGCCTATTTAACCGGGCATAGGGATGCGGAAATCGTCCGGGATTTCCTGGCCGGCATGACCGACCACTATTTTTTAAGGCAATGCCCCGAGGAAATGCAGCCCAAACCGGCCCTGTGATTTTACCATGAAAGCATACGAACCCCGCACATATCGTTCATCATCCGGCAGAAAAGGCCTGGAGCCTTTTAGGGTGCAGGTCAGGGAATCGGACTTGATGATCCAGGCGGAGCAGGTCTTGCAAAAAGAGGCCATGGATATTTTGCTCCGCTGCCGGTCCCATCTGGAAAATTATATAGAACAATTTCCCGGCTTCGCCTCCACTCTGGCGCCCTGGAAAATTGATGGGCCGGCCCCGCCCATCATCCGGTCCATGGCTCAGGCGGGTCTGGCCGCCGGCGTAGGCCCCATGGCCGCTGTGGCCGGGGCTGTGGCGCAGTATGTGGGCCAAGGCTTGCGTGCGGCGTCCGGGGAAGTCATCGTGGAAAACGGTGGAGACGTGTACGCCTTGGTGCAAGGCGAGCTGTTTATGGGGATTTTCGCCGGAGATTCGCCGCTGGCCGGCAAGTTGGGCCTGCGTTTGAACCCCGAAGGCCAGCCTATCGGAGTATGCACTTCTTCGGCCTCCATCGGCCATTCCAAGTCCTTTGGCAAGGCCGACGCCGTTGTGATAGTCTCCAGGGATTGCGCGCTGGCGGACGCAACGGCCACCGCCGCCGCTAACCTGGTTACCGGGCCTAAGGATGTTGAAGCGGCTGTGAATTTCGCCCAGAGCGTTCCCGGCGTCATCGGCGCCGTGTCCATCTGCCAAAGTCAATTCGCCGCCTGGGGAGACCTGGAGCTGGCTCCCGTGCAGGGAAAAAGACCTTGAGTTTTCTCGCATAAAATAGTAAACCTTCTTATGATTTTACTATTTTCTGATGTAATGAATCGCAGGCCTTGGCCTGCAATGCTTTAGGCTGACGGGAATTACCAATTGCATGAAGACAATGTGGGCGCCATGGCGCATTGAATACATTCTGGGAGAAAAAGAGGAAGGCTGCGTTTTTTGCCTTGCCAAGGATGTGAATACGGAGCTTACCCTGTTCGTGGGCGATCAAACCATGGTTGTCATGAACAAGTTTCCCTATTCCAACGCGCATTTGCTGGTTTGCCCCATTCGCCACATCTCCAGGCTGGACCAACTCTCCATGCAGGAAATGGGTATTTTGACCAAGACCGTGGAGCAAAGCATTGAAATATTGAAAAAAGTGATGAACCCGGATGGATTTAACGTCGGCCTGAACCTGGGCAAGGTGGCCGGCGCAGGCGTGGAGGAGCACCTGCACTTCCATATCGTACCCCGGTGGTTTGGCGATGTAAACGCCTTGACTGTGTTTGCTGACGTGAGGGTTATTCCCGAACACATTCTGGCGACGCACGCCAATTTAAAGCCCCATTTCGATAAATTGGACCCCAAAACCTGGGAATAGCCGGGTTAGGGGGCGAAAAATCGCAAAAAACCCGGCCCCATTCCAGGCCGGATCAATCCCTCAATGGAGGAAAGTTATGAAGGTTATTAAGGGAGGCCTTGCCGGAGTTATTGTCGCCTTGTGCATCATGGTGATCTACCAAAACGCGGAGTTTTTAAAAACCACCTATTCCTTGGGCGTGGACTTCAAACTTTCCGATGCTTGGGTGTTTCATACTCCTGAGCTGCCCAACGGCGTTTTCCTGCTGATCACTCTGTTTGTCGGCGTGATCGTGGGATACGGCGTCACCCTGCCCGGATGGATGCGCAACAAAAAACTCATCCGCCAGAGCGGTGAGGAAGTTCGCGCCTTGCGCTCTCAGGTTGAAAAGCTGAAAAACAGGCCGGCCCCCAGCTTCTCCCTGGATTCGGAGGCAGAAAGCGCGGCTGATGAAAGCACAGCGCCCGCCGATGCCTCAGCAGAGGAAAAGGACAACCAGGAAGCAGCCACTCAGTAAATTAATGGAGGACCGGCAAACCCAGCCCCATGAGCGCCCCAAAAGTAACTCCCATGGTACGCCAGTACCTATCCATTAAGGCGGAACATCCTGATTCAATTCTATTTTTCAGGATGGGCGATTTCTACGAAATGTTCTTCGAGGATGCCGAGAAAGCCTCCAAGGCGCTCGACATCACCTTAACTTCCCGAAATAAAAACGACCCGGACCCCGTACCCATGTGCGGGGTCCCACATCATTCTGCAAACGGATATGTGGCCCGGTTGGTGGAGCAGGGCTTCAAGGTGGCCATTTGCGATCAGGTGCAGGACCCTTCCGAAGCCAAAGGCCTGGTGGAGCGAAAAGTGGTTCAGGTGGTTACGCCCGGTATGCAGCTGGACGGCAGATACCTGGACGCCAGCCAGAATAATTTCGTATGCGCCGCCGTCGCCGGCAGGGGAGGCGTAGGCCTTGCTTTTTTGGACATCTCCACGGGCGCTTTTCTGGTCACCCAGGTGACCACGCCCGAATCCGCGTTTCAGGAAATCCTCCGCATGGGCCCCAAGGAACTGGTCCTGCCGGAGAAATTCGAAGAAAACGCCCGGGCCGCCGCAGCCATGCGCATGGCGGACCAGTTGCCCACTTCCCGCTTGGAAAGCAAGGACTTTGAAAACGCCAGGACCAGGGACAGGCTGCTGGAGCACTTTAAAACCAGGTCTTTGGAAGGATTCGGCATACAGGACCTGCCCCTGGCCGTCAGGGCGGCCGGCGCCTTGCTGCATTACGTGCAGCAGGCCCAAAGGCAGGAAATCACCCATGTTACAAAAATCCAGGCCTACTTTCAGGACCAATTCCTGTGGATCGACGATAACAGCGCCCGAAACCTGGAATTGCTGAAAAATATTCGCAACGGAACCCGCCAGGGCGCGCTCATTTCCGTGCTGGATAAAACCGTCACCGCCATGGGCGCAAGGCTCATGAGCTACCTGCTGCGCTATCCTTTGATCGATCCCCAGGTCATAAATTTGCGTCTGGACGCCGTGGAACAGGCAAAAGACCTGGCCCGGGTGCGGGACGAGGTCAGGGAAGCGCTTAAAGAGGTGCACGACCTGGAGCGGCTGCGCAGCCGGACGGCCTTGGGGCACGCCAACGGACGGGATCTGGCCGCCATGGGCGAGTCTCTCAAGCAATTGCCCAGGCTGTGGGCTTTGCTTAAGGAGAATTTTGAATCCCCCCTGCTTTGCGGAGAGGCGACGGACGACGGCCTGACCGACGTGGCCGACCTCATCGACCGGTCCATCCGCGAGGATGCGCCCCCGGGCGTGCGGGACGGCGGCATGATCAAGCCGGGCTTCAACGAGGAGTTGGACGAGGTGGCGGCCCTGGCCACGGATGTCAAAGGGCTCATCGCCGGGCTGGAGGCCCAGGAAAAGGAACGCACGGGCATATCCACCTTAAAAGTCCGCTACAACAAGGTTTTCGGCTATTATATTGAAATATCCAAAAACCAGACCAAGTCGATTCCGCCCCATTACGTGCGCAAGCAAACCCTGGTGAACGCCGAACGCTATATCACGGACGAACTCAAGGAATTTGAAACCAAGGTCCTGGGCGCCGAAGAACGCCGGGTGGCCCTGGAATACAATATTTTCATCCGGATAGTGGACCGCATCAACGGGGAAAACGACCGGCTTGAAAAGGCATCGCACCTGATCGCCTGGGTGGATGTCTTGACCACCCTGGGACACGTGGCCGACCATAACGGGTATTGCCGCCCGGTGGTGGACATGGGCCAGACCCTGGACCTGCAGGAAAGCCGCCATCCCGTGGTGGAAAAAATGCTGCCCGGCCAGCGGTTTGTGCCCAACAACATAGCCATGAACAATCTGGATCAGCAGATCCTCATGATTACGGGTCCCAACATGGCCGGTAAATCCACGGTGCTCAGGCAGGCCGCCTTGTGCGTGATCATGACCCAGATGGGCTCGTTCGTTCCGGCTGAAAAAGCCGTGGTGGGCGTGGTGGATAAAATTTTCACCAGGGTGGGGGCCTTGGACAACCTCTCCCAGGGCGAGAGCACCTTTATGGTGGAAATGCAGGAGACCGCCAACATCCTGAACAACGTGAGCCACCGAAGCCTGGTTATTCTGGACGAAATCGGGCGGGGCACCTCCACCTTTGACGGGCTGTCAATCGCCTGGGCCGTGGCCGAGTATCTGCATGACTATAAGGACCATGGCGTAAAAACCATGTTCGCCACCCATTATCACGAGTTGACCGACCTGACCAAAACCCATCCCAGGGTGAAAAACTTCAACATTGCGGTCAACGAATGGAACGACGAAATTATTTTCTTGCACAGCCTTGTGGAAGGCGGAACCAACAAGAGTTATGGAATTCAGGTGGCAAGACTGGCGGGAATACCCGCAAGTGTGATAAGAAGGTCAAAACAGGTTCTTCAAACCATTGAAGATAGCGAAGAAGCCAGGGTGGCCTACTCGGCCAAAGCCTCCGGGAAAAGCGGCAAAAAAGACGTTCAGGTCCAAATGAGCCTGTTCCCCACCCCTGGCGAGCTTGCAGCCCAGGCCCTGGAAAGAATGGACATCAACGTCATGACCCCTCTGGAGGCCATGAATGTGCTGAGCGAGCTTCAGCAACGGGTTAAACGCCCGGAAAAAGCCCCTGCGGACGTTACAGCGGAAACCGAAGACCAGGAATAAGCGACTCAGAGAGAAGCCGGATGCCATTGACTGCGGGATACAGCCGGAAATTCGCCGAAAAAAACAAGAGTCCTCTTGTTTTCGCAGTCCTTATGTTTCTGCTTTTTGCATGGTGCGCCGCGCCCGATTACTCCCTGGCGGACAATCCCCGCTCCCTCTACCTGCAAGCCCAGAAATGCGCCCGGGAATTAAAAAGCGATCCCCGCAAACGCAAATACAGGGATCGCTGGATTATCTGCATCCAGGGCTACCAGAAAGTCTACAAAACCGATCCTAACGGCCCGTGGGCCGCGGCGGGCCTTTATGAAGCAGCCGTTCTGTATGAAGAGCTCTACCAGCTTTCCCATAAAAAAACAGACCGGGCGGAAGCGGTGGACCTGTGCCAGCGCATTGTCAAACGATTTCCCAAAAGCGCTTACAAATCCAAAGCCATCGACATGCTGGCGGAAATCAACCAGATCCGCTCCTTAAAAAAGCAGACTCTGGTCAAGAACATGCCCAAGATCAAGCCCTTGCCCTCCCAAAAGCCCAAACCAAAGCCAAAGCGCGAACCCAAACCCGAGCCAAAGCCGGAGCCCCAGCCTGACCCGGACCCCATCGGCAAGCTGGTGCAAAGCGCCTCCTGCGAGGAGCCGCCGCCCGACCCCATCGCCGGAGCGGGGGATACGGCCCTGGTTACGGGGCTGAGGTATTGGTCCAGCAAAAGCTACACCAGGGTGGTCATTGATGCGGATAAAGAGACCCAGTATAAGGATCACCTCCTAAAAAAAGACCCCGCTCTCGGAAAGCCCCAGCGCCTTTTCATAGACATGGATCACTCCAAGGTGGGCAAGGACCTGGACAGGGCCGTAACCATCCAGGACGACCTGTTGAGCGGAGTGCGCGCCGCCCAGTTCGACCAAGAAACCGTGCGGGTGGTGGTGGACCTGAAATCCTTCAAGTCCTACAAGGTGTTTTCCCTGAAGAATCCTTTCCGTGTGGTCATCGACGTGCGGGGAGAAAAAAAGACGCCCTCCGAGCCTGTTAGGGTCGCCGCATCCAGGCCGGCTTTGCCCATGCCTGACGAAAAAGGCAAGGTTCCGGCAGGCGCCATTGCGACTCAGCTCGCCCTGGGCGTCTCCACCATTGTCATAGACGCCGGCCACGGCGGCAAGGATTACGGAGCGCCCGGAGCCGTTAAAGGGGTGCACGAAAAGCAGGTGGTTCTGGCCATCGCCCAAAAACTGGCCAAGGCCCTTAAGGAGCAAACCCCCTGCCAAATCTATCTTACCAGGGATTCCGACCGCTATCTGACCCTGGAAGAACGCACGGCCATTGCAAACACAAAAAACGCGGATCTGTTCATATCCATCCACACCAATTCGCACCCCAGCAGCAAACCCTACGGGGTGGAAACCTATTACCTGAACCTGGCCACGGATGACGAGTCCATCCGGGTGGCGGCCCTGGAAAACCAGACATCCAAAAAGAACATCAGCGACCTCCAGAGCATCCTGGACAGCCTGATGCATAACAATAAGGTCAATGAATCCCAACGCCTGGCCCATTCCGTACAAAAAAAGATGTGCAGCAACCTAAAAACAAAATACTCGGCAATCAGGGACAGGGGCGTAAGAAAAGCCCCCTTTTATGTGCTTTTGGGTGCGGAAATGCCGGCTATCCTGGTGGAGACCTCGTTTATCAGCAATAGCAGGGAATGCAAACGTCTGACTTACGGCCCCTACCAGGACCGCCTGGTGCAGGGCATTGTGGACGGAGTCAAGGAATACGTCAAGCAACTCAACCCGACCACGACGGGCTGGACGGGCAATCAAACCAAAACCTCGGGATAACGCCATGCCGCCGACAATCGTTTCCATTGTGGGATTTTCAAACTCAGGCAAGACCACCCTGGCCGTCGCCCTGATCGCCAGCCTTAAAGCCAGGGGCTACAAGCTGGGCGTCATCAAACACGCCGCTCACGGCTTTGACATGGACCGCTCCGGCAAGGATTCCTACAAGCACAAACAAGCCGGCGCGGACGCCGTGGTGGTCGCCTCGGCCAAGAGAATCGCCCTGGTAAAGGACGTCCAGCGCGAAATGTCTCCGGTGGATATCGCCCGGGCCTATTTTTCCGACATGGATCTGGTATTGGTGGAAGGCTATAAAAAAGAGGATCTGCCCAAAATCGAAGTCATGGGGTTCGACGAAGATCCCATGCCCCATTTCGGCGGCCACCCGAAAATTCTGGCTACGGTCAGCCTTCACCCGCCCGCGCAAAAACTCCACGTGCCTCATTTCAGCTTTGACCAGGCCGACGCCCTGGCGGATTTTCTCATCGAGGCGGGGGCAGTGAAGGCAAAATAGTTGCTTAAAAATGGGATTAATTGTCGCCGCTTATTTCGTTAATGATAGACACTGCTTCTTCTAAACCGACAGCTTGGTCGCCAGAGCAATCCGAAAGTTTGCTAGCCTCACTAATAGGAACATTTATCCCTGATATGTGTTGCAAAATCAAAATTAAATCAGCAAGTTGAACATTACCGTCATTATCAAAGTCTCCACATAAGCCTGTTGGATTCAAACTATCTAAATATTCATCAATATTAGACATACCATCTCCATCGATGTCCTCGGACGCGTCATTTTTATAAGGATTTAAAAAGTGGGTTAATTCCCACTCGTCGAGGATCTGATCATTATCATCGTCAAGGTCATCTATGTCAGGCTCACCATCTTTATCGTTATCATTAAAATTGAAATCGACTAAGAACTGACGACTTTTTCGACCATCCAAGTCCATAAGGCTTGCGACTAAGGTCGAATTTTCTGTTGCATTGTCGAATGTAACAACCACGTCCTCCATCCCTCCGTTTTTCTTTTCTACTATCTCACAATTAGTTAGTTCCTCAACTTTCGGGATCGGGATTCACTAGTTTTAGCTGACTAGGAGAAATGCCGGTCAATTGCAGGGCCGTTGTGAGGAGCCCGTCAAACAACTCGTTAAGCGCTTTCGCCCCAAGCGCCCCCAATTTGGCGGCGTGATCCACCGTCAGCGTAAAGACCCTGGCAAGCGCTTCCACAAAGCTGATGTCCGCCATTTCCTGACAGCAGGCGTAAAACAAATCCCCGAATGTCCGTTGGTCCGTTTCCATACGGCATCGGTACGCCACAAACATGTAACGCAGGAAAACGATGGACGTATGGGCTATCAGCCCGTCATAATCCCGGATCTGAATTTCTTTGGCAAGGCGGAGATGTTGCTTGGCCATTTTAAAGAACACCTCGATATCCCAACGTTTTCCGTAAATACGGACAACTTCCTTGTCTTCCAGTTCCAGATCTGTGGACAACAACGCCAGCCAATCCTTTTTACGCCGGTCCCGTACGAAAACCAGCTTTACAACCAGCCCGCCTTTCAGGGTCGCCTGAACGCTGGCCAGAATTTTCGCCCGTCCCGGACGTTTTTTCAGCTTCTTGTAAATGTCCTTGAGGCACAGGCTTTCCCCATCAAATCCATATTTGACATTGGGCGTTTTTTTGACCATGCCAATCACATCCACGTGTTTCTTGAGGGCGCTGACCATGGTGGGCATGGTGAACCAACTGTCCATAAGAACATACCTGGCCTTGACGCCTGCATTCAGAGCCCTTTTCACCATAGCCCGGGCATTGTCCGTCGCCTTTTGAACCGCCTCTTTCCGTCTCCGGTAGGCGCAACAGCGCTTATCCATGGATTTGGAGGCCCCGCAACAGCGCTTTTTCGCATCACTGGACGCCAACAACCCAAAATCCAACGGCAGGCAACTTACGCCGTCTGACCAGCACAGAGTCAACATTCTGAAGCCTTTCAGATATCGCCCGGTGCTGTGGTCGAAAACCCGGCTCAATAACTCCACCTTCTTGGACCTGGACCGGTCATAGATGCTGTCATCAATGATCAAAACGGGTTCCCGGTCTTCGGCGGACAGGCTTCGGAACAGGGCGTGGATCTTGACTGCCGTCAACAGCAAGAAACGTCTCCAGTTGGAAGAAACTCCTTTGAGAAAATCATAGGCGGCATCCTTTCCAATGGGCGCATGGTCATTGACAACCACTCCCCGGAAAAAATTCACGCCCAGAAACGCCAGATTGAACACGACGCCCAAAATCATCCCTGAACTGTATCCATGATGCTTGCGCATCCCGCACTGATGCAGCAAAGTTCTGATCCCGAAAACCCGAAAAAAATCATTCGAAGCACCCTCAATATGAATGTTTCCTTGTGCCAAAAGATCGTTTCTGCTATGGTCCATTTAAAGCCCTTTCTGTTTGATATTATTGTGAATTCTGGTAAAATCCACCTTATATCAAAAGATAGGGCTTTTCAATATCTTTTTCAAATTATTTCAAAGCATTAACCTTTAAACTCTACTTAAAATTACTATTCCCGAAAGTTGAGTTAGTTCTATGTCTGATAACGAAATTTCATCTACAGTCCCGCTATCCTCTGTAACGAAGGGGAGCAGAAAGGCACCAACCTCAAAAGAATCATCTGTTATGTTGACGGTAAAATCATGCTGTGAAATGGTCGGAGGATATACCACCCTCGCTATCGAAGCCGTCACTTCACAAACTGCGACGCCGCCGTAACCGTCATCGAATTGGATGGTAAAACTTTTTTCTCCGTACGTCTTTTCAGCAGGTGTATATAGAAAGTCCCCATCATCCAATACCAGGAATTTATCCCCTTCCGGCAAGTCTGGCGCTGTAATGGCAGGGGGATCTCCCTCTTCATCAAAATATGATATTGCGAAGTTGATGGAGGTGTCTTGATCAAGGTAACCGTCTAAACAACCGCATCTTCACGGGGTGGTTGGGATGTGGCATAAGAATTTCCATCTTTTGAAAGGAGATTCCATGTCACAAGAAGCAATTTATCCGACGAAGAGCCGAGAAGATCGTTTTTTCGCACCAAGCCAAGACCTGTCCGATCCCAAAGCCAAACGTCGGTTCTGGGAGCATCACCTCGCCCGATGCCGCCAGAGCGGCCTTACGCAAAAAGCCTATTGCCAAAAACACGGTCTCAAGCTCCATCAGTTTTATTACTGGAAGAAGCGGCTGATGCAGGATCATGGCAAAGTCTCGTTTTTGCCCCTTCCCCTTCCCGG